>NZ_JBQQEZ010000010.1:0-129145 GCF_052258425.1 Psychrobacter sp. T6-4 | reverse complement strand
GTCTCAGGTTTAAGTAACACAACCTTTGATGCTAATCAAACCTATACTGGTGGTTTGGCAGCAACCCAAGAGCAGCTGTTAGAAGTTAACAATAGCATCAATCAAACCGTTGATAGAGGTCTTGATTTTACAGGCGACAATACACTCGTTACTGTCACTCGTAAAATGGGTGAAAAACTTACTATCAAAGGTGGAGAGGTTGATGCTGATAGACTTGCCTCTGGTAATAACATCGGCGTCATCGCAAATGACACTGATAATTCACTAACAGTCAAGCTCGTCAAAGATCTAACTGATCTCAATAGTGCAAATTTTGGTAGTGGCGTAAGTATCTCAGCCAACGGTCTGAACAATGGTAGCAACAAAATAACCAACGTAGCAGATGGCTCAACGCCAAAAGATGCGGTGAATTTCGGTCAGCTGTCGGATACGAATACTAAAGTAGATATTAACACTACTGATATTGAAACCAATACTACAGATATTGGCGTCAATACGGGAAATATTGCTAAAGGAATTAGAATTGGTGATGGAGACAGCACTAACGATCAGCAATTTGCTTTAGGTGATACGATCAACGTTACAGGTGATAGTAATATCTTAACTACTGCCTCTGCTACAGGTGTTCAGATTCAGCTCAACAATCAGTTAGATTTAAGTGAAGATGGTAGCATACGAATTGGTAATAGCATTATGAATAATAGTGGATTTACCTTTGTTAGTAGTGATACCAACCGTACGGTTAGGCTCAGCAGTATGGGTCTAAATAACGGCGGTAACGTAATTAGCAATGTTGGTCGAGGGGTGGAGCTGACTGATGGAGTCAATTTAGGTCAACTACAAGAGGCAACATCAGCAATAAACACAGGATGGAGCTTAAGTGCCCAAAAAGATACGCCAACATCAGTTGTTAATAGTAATGTCGATATGAGTAATACCGACGGTAACATCAGCGTTACGCGAGTTGTTAACCCGTTGTCTAGAGCAATAGGCGATAACGACCTTAGCTTTGATCTCAATTCAGACATTGCAGTTGATACTTTAACTACAGGTCAAAGCCTTATGAGTGACGATGGCTTTAGTATCATAGACGGACCTAGCATGACCCGCGATGGTATCAATGCTGCTGATATGAAAGTAACCAATGTACAAAATGGTGAGGTTTCATCCAGCTCGCAAGATGCTATAAATGGTAGTCAGTTGTTTGCACAAGGCACTGGTATCAGTAGTATTATTGGTGGCAACACCGTCTACAATGCTGAAGACGGTAGCTTTACAAACACTAATATAGGTGGTACTGGTGAAAGTAGCATTGATGGTGCAATTGCTTCTATCAAGCAAGGCGAGATTGTCATTAATGAAAATATCGCAAATAATGCTACAAACATCGAAACCAATACAACCAATATCGCAAATAATACTAGCAATATTGCAACCAACACCACCAATATTGCTACTAATACAACCAACGTCGCAGCGAATAAAGATAAGCTTGATGCTGGTCTAAACTTCGGTGCTGATAACGGTGATGTTATTAACAAACCTGTTGGTGATGGTAGCGTACTTAGCTTTACTGGTAGTGAAAATATTACCACTACAACTGATGGCAGTAGTATCAAGTTCGATCTAAACGGTAATATCAGCGTTGATAGTATCGCTGCAGGTACTACAGTTATAAATAGCAGTGGCATATCAATGCAAGGCGGACCTAGTATGACAGGTCAAGGTTTAAATGCAGGTGATCAACGTCTTACTGGTGTAGCAGATGGCGTAGAAGCAACCGATGCGGTCAACTACAGTCAACTTAGCGCATTAGATAGTAGACTTAATAGCAACATGAACGACTTAGGTTACAAGATCGATGAAGTTGAAGATGACGCTAATGCAGGTATTTCAGCAGCAATGGCAATGTCTTCGCTACCTCAAGCGTACATTATCGGTAAGTCTATGGTAGGCGGTGGTATCGCAACCTACAATGGTGAAAGCGCAGTAGCTATCGGTGTCTCTAAGTTGTCAAACGACGGTCGCTGGGTTATAAAAGTCAACGGTACAGCAGATACCCAAGGTAATGTAGGCGGCGCTGTTGGTGCAGGTTTCCATTTTGACTAATGAGATAGTTTATCTATAAATGACTTAATCTAAAACAAGGCATCAGATGCCTTGTTTTTATTTTTTTAAAGAGCAATTATAATTTCGTCAAAAATATAAGAAATCATTAGAGTTAAGTTCTTAAATTCATTACCGTTGATCGGTAGAGGTCTTCACCATTTATAGTAAATGGTATTTATGTGAGCAAAATTTATAATCTTACTTCTTCTTTTGTGACTTCAATAATTTTGATGGGAACTGCAAAAAGCCATGTTATACCATCTATGCATGTAAACTGTCCATTTCGATAGGACACGATGTGCGTAGTAAAATTATTATTGGTATGATCTCTCATAGCTTGTGCGTCACTCGTATCATCTACAGCACACCATATCATATGATCGCCACGTCTGAGCATAGCACGGGTAAGAGCGCTGCCCGTCATTTGACCATCCATAATCATCTCCACTAAAATTTTTTGTACTAAAGTGAGCAACATAAGAATCTGGTAAAAGTATACTTTTGAGACTCTTACTTAGTAACAAAAATTGTTAGGTATATTATTTACAGATGTTGGCTAGCTGTCAATTAACAGTAACACTTGCACACAATTGCTAGATTAAAAACTTATATATCGAATCATGACAAACAAAATAGACTATTATAAATTTATAATAGTAGGACATGCGCAAATGAGTAAAATAAAGCTATACTTTACGTACTAAAAAACTTGAGTATACATCTTTGACATAAGGTAAAAGTTAGTTTTCTTAGTATCAAAAACAATTAGAACGTATTTGATACTCAACCATGACACTGCTGATAGCTACCAGTTTATCAAAGCTGTGTGCTAGTCATTATGTCAATCACAAGTAATGCTATTGCACAAGCTAGCTCATTTTATTTGAACAGTTACTTTGAGTGAAGCACTCTTAGCATCAGACCTGAGGGTGTATTGAGTGAAAGTACTGCTTTAATCGTCCGCAATACTATGCGCATAATAGAGAGACAGGACACTTTCTTGTCGTATTTAAGGTAAAAATAGACGTCTGAAAAACTTGACTTACTATTTTAACTATGAACTGCTAAAAAAATAGTCACTGTCAGTACTTATTTGTGAATTATTAAACACGCCCTAAATTCTAAACATAGCGGCAGTAGGTTTTAAACCAACGTAAGCCATACCTGCCTGAGCTTGCCAATGAGGTTGAATAATACCATGTTGCAAAATAGCGTGAATATCTCGATGGGCTCTTTCTATCCTATGCTTTTTATATAAAGAGACAGTACCTGCTACTGCATAGATCTCAGAGACCATAGAACGAGCCTCTGTAGCTGCTGCGCAAGATGCTGCCCAGACATCTGCAAGCTGCTTATCAGAAAAAGTATTTCTGTTTTGAGCCTCTATCCATAATGTTTCAACGCTATGGTGTAACTGTAAGCGTTTTGAGGCGAGTAGAGTTTTACTATTGGCTATTGCTGATTGTACTGTAGACCGATCACGTAAATCTGGGTTCTTACCTGGTGTCACTCTCTCCAAACACAGCTCTGTTAAGTCATCGGTTGCAGCTTTTAGAACCCCTAGTGCCATTGCGGCACAGCCAGCTGCATTGATGCAGCCAATAGGCAAGCGATTGTATGCGCTATCGATGACAACTGGACTATCAAAATCCACTGCATATTGAGGCTTTACAAAAGCGTCTTTTACGACGACATCGTGACTACCTGTACCGTTCAGACCACCAACATTCCATGTATCTATGATTTCGATGTCTTGTTTTGGAATAAAGAATAACTTTAATTTTGCACCAGGCCCAAGTGTTTTTGGTGACCCCTCTGATAGCACTAAGCATCGCAATACAAACCAATCAGCAAGCTCGCAACCAGATACGAGTGTCCATCGACCTGATACAAGATAACCATCTGAGAGCGTTTGCGCAGTGCCTTCAGGACGTGCAGAATTAGCATAGATATGGGTAGGGTCTTTGTAAACTTCTTCAAAACTCGTCTTATCCAAAAAACGCCCAAAAGTACAAGCTAAGTGATTATTCCAAACGATCCAAGCTGCAGAAGCCTCAGCACTTGCAAGATGCTCATATACTTTTAGAGTCTCTACGGGTGTATTCTCCCAGCCTCCTAAAGACTTTGAAAGACCCATTCGAAATAACTTCATCTTTGAAAGGCTTTCAACGACAGCTGGTGCAATTCTTCTAAGATATTCTGTTTCTTGTCTATGATTAAGAGCTAAGTCGTAGCAGTCTTGAACTGCATCAGATGGCAGTACATTTTCGATTTCAAACTCAAGTAAATCACTCATTTTATACACCTCTCATAATTATAATAGTGCTTTTGACTCTCCTAATACCTTACAAGGCATCTTTAAAGAATAACCAACATCAAGTAGGTATACAACCAATAATTGATATATATAAGAGTTTTAATATTTTCTAAACAATAATTTTGACTTTAATGAGGTATCTTAAAAATGAAATAAGGTGTTTGTGGAGAGAGGTAGATGATAAAATTGTTCTATTCGTTTGAATAAAATAGGCTAGCCAAGGCATCTTCAGTACCTAAGGTTTTTTCTTGGACGAGAACATAGATATGATTAGCTATCAGCAGTGCTTACTTATGAGTGTTCAATATGCTCTACTATGAAATATATTTTTTTAAATAATAAATAGAACCAAAGGACATGTTTTATAAGAACTATTAGTTTTTAATAATGAGGAATAAGACTTATGAAAATGGAAAAAATACCGTTTGGAATGACGGATTGGACGAATATAGAAGCTATAAAAATAAAAGGTGAGACTGGCGTTGGCTACTGGATAACGCTTGATTTTAATACTATTCAGGTGCACAAGGTTGAGTATTCACCCGGTTACTTAGCGGATCATTGGTGCTTTAAGGGTCATATATTGCTGTGCCTTGAAGGTGAGCTCAATACTGAGCTAAAAGATGGTCGAACCTTTACATTAACGCCAGGTATGACCTACCAAGTCGCCGATGATACGATAGCTCATCGTTCATCGACTACCACTGGCGCTAAACTGTTCATTGTTGATTAAGCGGTAATAGTAATTAAACTTTAACCATGCGTACCACGTATAGGGTAGTCATTTTCTCGAATAAAAGACAAACCGTTCGCAAGCATTTCAAGCTCAGGTCTAGCGAACGGCGCATTTGAGATATCAATGATTTGAATCTCGCCTTTAGCGTTAATCACGAATACTCCAGGCTCTGCAAAAGGATGATCGGTCTCTTTTTCTGAGCGCGGATCAGAGATATACAGCCCAAGCTCATTCATCTGCTCAACGGTTAAGCCATAAGCCATCGGGAAGTTGATATCCTCTAGCTCTTCTAAATGCTCTTGCAACTGCTGTTTGCTATCGCCTGATATCGCCAAGATATCCACGCCCGCATCAGCAAATGAGGATTTGACCGTTTCTAGCTGATTAAGATACTTGGTACAGATTGGGCAGTGCTTGCCGCGGTAGACAACGACTAATTTCCAGTCATGACCGTTTTCAGGTTTGCCTAAGGTTGTCATGTCGCCACCGAGCATTTGTACCTGCACGTCGGGGAATTGACTGCCAGCCTGAAGTTTTTGAGGGTTATTTGATTGCATAGTTCTATCCTTTGGTTTTTAAATTGAAGTGATTTAAATTGAGCTTTAAGATTTAGTAAATTAACGAGTGTTTTTAACGAATAAATTTGGCATAAGCTTTACCTAATACGACGCCAAAGATGAGATGGAGTACTAAGGTTGCGATAGGAATCATAATACCGCTTGGCATAGCCAAACCAAACAGGCCGTTACCCATCATAGGCATAATAGCAATCATCATCATAAGCCAACCAGCAGCGCCTATGAGTGCTCCTATTACCGTAAAATTTTTATTTCTATCCGTGCTGCCCACTATTGCCATTATCAGACCATATCCAATAGAACCCACCATAAAGTGAGCAATAAACGCCATTACTCGACTGTCACCAATCATTGAGGCGAGCATCGCTATGATATCCAAGTCAGGCATGAGACCCATCATGCTTTTTAGCAGTAGCAAAATAGTCATCACGATAGTGGCAATGAAGCCTGCAATAATTCCTGCGATATATTTATTCATGATAAACATTCCTTGTTCGGTTTTTGAGGTTAATCATTGCGATTTTCAATAATCTGATCGCTCAGCATAACCAGATCTGAGGCCATAAAGTGCGGTATGGGCACGTTGGATGCGGGTAGCATGGCATTATAAGGACGTTTGAGGAACGCGCCTTGATAGCCAGCCGCTTGCGCGCCAATCGTATCCCAAAGATGACAGGCGACAAGGCAAAGCTCTGATGTCTCAACCGATAATTCTGTGGCGACCATCTGGTACGTCTCAGGCGCAGGTTTGAACTTTGCGACTGCCTCAACGCTAAAAGAGCGCTCAAAGAAATCACCCAATCCTGCTTTTTCGAGTGGCGTAGGAGAAGCACTGCTCGCTGAGTTGGTCAAGGTCACCAGCCTAAATCCAGCATCACGTAATATGGTTAATGCGGGCACCGCATCAGGATGAGCGGGCATCTCGCTCATAAGCTGCTTAAACTTGTCAATATCATCATTCGTTAAAGTAACGCTATGAATATCAGCCGTCATCTGTAATGCACCAACACCAAGCTCACCAAAGGACGTATAAAGACCAGATAAGGTCAAGGTTTGCGAATAGAGCACCAATTGCGCGAACCATTCTCTCAGTACGCGCTCATCACCGAATAGACGAGTGAATAAAGGCGCAAGCGTTTCGATATCGAGCAGGGTTTCATTGACGTCAAATACGATGATAGAGGGTGATGGGGTAGAGGGCATAAAAGCTCCTTGTAGATCATAAAAGTAGTGTCAGGCACACAAATATAAATAAGAGTGACTATTACATTACCTTTAGTTGAGCGAACATTCAAGGTAAATTTGAGTGATTGCTCAAAATAGGCTGTCATTGTAGATAAAAATGAGAATCTAGCGAATATTAGATCACTGTAAGGCTTGTCGAAATTCTTGAAATTCTTTAGAGCGCTCCAGTAGGTTACCACTCAAAGCACGCAGATCATCAACCTGCTCTGGTTGCAAACGAAAGGTCGTGGGCATAGCATCGAACTTCGCACGCTCCGCTTTATCCTTAACCTGATCAAAGGTCAACACCGCAAAATGCACCTCAACCTGAGGGACGTCTGCTGAGCGCTGAGCGTTGACATGCTCGCCCCATTGCAAAAATTCGTCTTTAGCGGATGAAATAGTCTCGTTATTTAAAGTACCCAAAGCCACTTCGCTCGCCGCTGAAATAGTCTGAATGAAACTCGGATCCTTGCTCTGAACTGACCACTCATGTTCTGAGTAAGTTTGAGCATTGGCTACGACGACCAGTACTTGTTTGACCTGACGCAGCTTGTCAGGACTGAACGCGCCTGCCATGTTGGGGACATCGCCATACTGAGTGACAGGACTCATCATTGAGCCGCGTACGCCCAAGTTATCAGTGACCCCGCCATCTACTAGGCGCACCACTGGCATACGATCTGGTTGCGAGTATCGATCTAGTGCACGGGCTATAGCGTAGCTACGCGGTAAATGATCGTCTTGATTGAGAGCCACATTAACCCAAGGCTGAGAACGCTGAGGACAGTCGGCAAAATTGCGCAAGGCGATGGGTGCAAAAATGCCAGGCACAGAAGATGACGCCATCACCGCGTTGGCCACAGGATAGCTCGATAAATCCGAACACAAAAAATCAAATTGCTGCTGAGTGAACGAAAAGGTCATGGCATTATTTAGATCACTGGCATTGAGAATAACAAACGGTAATTTGCCGTGGCCCATGTCAGCGAAGCTCTTTTGCCGAAATAAACTCTCGTTTAAGTTATTGGCTACTAGATCGCCACGATTGTACTCAGAGCTACTCATCGCAATCAAGCTTTGTGGTCGTATCGCCAGTCTCATCAGTCGAGACTGCCAGTCTTCGTACAAGAACTCAGAGGCAAATCGCTCAAAGATTTCATCACCAAACAAGCCATAATAAGCGGCAGTGTAGCTACCACCTGATACCGAAGAGATAACATCTACCTCATCTAATAATCGGCGCTCCACGCCGTTAATCATCACAGGTGTGTCTCGTAGCTTTTCAAGCACACCATAACTGAACGCTGCTGCGCGTGTACCGCCACCAGAGAAGGCGAGAACCACAAAAACATCATCTGAGTTTTGCGGTAAGTTATTTTTAAAATTATAACTAGGGTTAACCGTTTCTATGATAGGTTCATTCCAGACCCGTGATGTACAGCTTGTCAGCAAAATGAATAGAGACACAAGGATGACTAATAACAATATAATGCGCAATCGAGAGGATACTAGTATGCTGGAGAGTGTTCGGAGCAGACTATTATCATGGGTAAGTAGGTTTTTACGCATGTAAATAGCCTCGAAGTGATAGAACGGTTATGTCATTAAACTATCGTTTGTCTCTATCAACCGAATTAAGAATGATAATTTTAATAGCAAGACATTATATTTCAAAGATTATTACGCACTTTGAGCGCATGCATTGCTCAAAAAAGACAAGTCGTAGCTAATAGCCTAAGCGTCGTTAATAAACTTTAACTGGACTGTTGTAGCGAGTCAAGATAAAATTGAGTAATCACTCAAATTATACCGCTGTGCTTACCGCATTATCTGTGGTCGCAGCTCCAAGATTCAGGATTTACTATGTCACGAACTACTTTATACAATCGTCACGAGGCGCTAGAACGCGCCATAGCCCTGTTCTGGCACAAAGGCTTTCATGCCACCTCCCTAAAAGACATCGAACAAGCTCTCGATATGCGTCCGGGTAGCATTTACGCCGCATTCGGTAGTAAAGACGGCTTGTTTCAAGAAGCGCTAGATTATTATGCGCAGTCCTCCTTAACGGAGCTTGAACGTATACTGGCCAATCATCAGTCGCCATTGATGGGATTGGCGGCTTTTATGCGCCAGCTTGGTGGTATCCGCGATAAAGACTTGCCTAGTCGAGCATGTATGCTGGTCAAAAGCTTGCTTGAGCTTGGTGCGCGTGAACAATTAGCTTTAGATAAGGTAGAAAAATTACTAGCGGGCATGGAGGCGCGTTTTGGCGAGTGTTTCGCTGAGGCGCAGCGTCTAGGCGAGATGGATGACACGCTTGATGCGACTAGGCTGGCGCGTCGATTACAGGCTGAGGTCATGGGTTTGCGTGCCTTTGCTCAGCGTGATGTCGAGAGTCAAGCGGTGCATGAGCTGGCAGAGGATATGGCATCATCAATAGAGAGCCTGCGTAATAATGAGCCTGTTCACTAAGCTTAGTCTTGATGCACGCGCTTTGTGAGTATTTAGCTAGAACCATAAGTATTAACGCTTATATCAATAAAAGCTATAAGGGCGACTTAATATTATAAGTCGCCCTTTTGGTTTTTGTGCTTTGTCCCTAGTGCTTATTATTGATTAGTGCATTATTTTGTCATATCTGACAACTGTTGCAAAATGCTCTTAAAGTTCTCGACCCCTTGAGCGCCGCTGACCAAGTGTTGTTGATCAAAAATAACAGAGGGTACACTTTGAATCCCTTTTTGACGCCAACTTTGCTGAGCACGGCGAACGTCTTCGGCAAAGCGCTGATCCGTTAATACCGTTAGCGCCTCATTACGATCTAAACCAATCTCGCTAGCGATATCTGCTAAGACGTCTTGGCTTGAGACTTCTCTAGCATGAGTAAAGTGAGCGGCGAACAACGCTTGCTTTAACTCATGCATGCGTCCTTGCAGATTGGCCCAGTGCAGAAGCTGATGCATATCAAAAGTGTTATAAGTGCGGCTGTCCTCCGTGAAGTTAAACTCAAAACCCACACTGCGACCTGCCTCAGTCATCCGAGCGCGGCTGGCATCAGATTCCTCTCGACTTGAGCCGTACTTGATAGCAATATGCTCATACAAATTGCGCCCCTCGCTTGGGGTATCAGGGTTTAGCTCAAACGGATGCCAGTGAATCTCATGTTCTATACCAGTCTGCTCGAGAGCTTTGACCAATTGTCCGTAGCCAATAGCGCACCAAGGGCAGACCACGTCAGATACGATATCTATGCGCAGTGGCCGCTCTGATGATAGCTGCTTGTTATCTTCCATATAACCTCGCGTTGATTATAGTTTATAGCTATTATTTTAACCAAAAAACTGCTGCTCGATGGTCCATCTAGCAACAGTTTTGACGACAATATTAAAAAATGTAGAGACTATCAAGCTGCTAATTATTAACAATATTACTGTGCTTTATGCCATTCAAATTTCTCAAACGGCTTATCTACTGGGGTATTGGCAAGATGATTGGTGTAGTTGCTCATCACCTTTTGCGCCGCGCCTAGTACCACTTCTAACACTTGGCGCTTGCTAAAGCCTGCATCCAAGAATGTTTGTACAGACGCATCATCGACATTACCACGATTGCGAACTACTGACAGAGTGAAGTCACGTAGCGCTTCTAATTTGTCTGTCGGTAGTGGCGTCTCGTCACGTAGCGCATTAGTGATAGCGTCATCAACTTTCATGCTTTTGGCAATGCCAGTATGAGCGGGCACGCAGTAATGACATGCATGTTCAACGTTGATAGTTTGCCACACCACAGTGGTCTCTTCATCATTAAAGCTGCTGTCCAAAAATAGCTGATGTAGACGCTGATAGCCTTCTAATAAGCCTGGTGCTTCAGCCATGACTGCATGTAGATTTGGAATCATGCCAAAGGCATTGATAGAGACATCGAGCAGCTCTTGGCTATCGGCAGGAGCTGTTTCTTTATTATGTAAAGTAAAATCAGTCATATAAGATCCTTATGAGTATTTAAGTTTATGGATATCTAAGTTCATGAATATTTAAGTTTTATTAATTTAAATAAATGAAGTCAGCGAATAGGCAATGCTATGAGTCGCTAACTGACCCTACTGTAAATCATTCTGAGCAATCACTCAAATATAAATTGAGCGATTGCTCAAATATTTGTAACGCCTGTTAACATTCAAGATACTTTATGATGGTGTATAAACGCTCAAAGAGTAGTGAATACTGATATTAAAGACTTTGAAGTAAGGATGATTACAGTATAAGTATTTATGCAAAAATCAGTGCTTGTCTTCTAAACGTCTTAAGGTCTGATAACCGCCATAAATACGAGTAACGATAGTCACCGCACAGGCCGCAGCAAAGAGGCTAGCAAGTAGTACAAAATGCTGTGGCCAAATACAAAAGGCGACAAATAGCGCTATGGTTTCAGTACCTTCGGTCAGACCATTTAGATAATAAAAGCTCTTGTACTTAAACTGCGGTTTATCCAATTGAAACTTTTCGGCTGCTACAGCAAAAGCTAAAAAGCTAGAGCCAGTGCCGATAAAGGCAGCCAGCAGTAATGCGCCTGCGATCGCGTTTTGTGTAGGATTAGCCAAGATGAAACCGAGTGGCACGGCGGCATAAAACAAAAAGTCGAGGGTGATATCTAAGTAGCCGCCAGCGCTTGAGCTCTTATTGGCATGGCGAGCAAGCGCGCCATCTAAACCATCAAAAATACGATTGAGTATAATAGCAATAAGCGCACCAAACCACAGCTGATAGGCAAGTAGGGGTAACACTAGCATACCGATGATAAAACCCGTCACCGTCAATTGATCAGCCTTGATGCCGCGCTTATATAGCGCGACGACTAAAGGATTCAGTATAGGGGTGATAACAGGAGTAATAAACTTATCTAGCATAGGTTGGCCTTTTTGTTATTGACGCCAAAAGTTCAAGTCTAGAAGCTATTGGTTAAAGGCTTAGCGTAATGACTTTACCACTCGCAGCTTTAGCATCGCTGTGGTCGTGAGTAACCATAATAGCGGGTAATTTATGGGTACGAATTTGATCAAATACCAATTGCTGAGTATCTGCTCGAAGCTGGGTGTCAAGCTTGCTAAAAGGCTCATCTAGCAATATGGCTTTGGGCTTACTCATTAGGGTACGCAGTAGGGCTACGCGAGCTTGCTGACCACCTGATAGATTATCAGGATGACGATTTGCCATGCCAGCTAAGCCGACTTGCTCGAGAGCGTGCTCTATCTTTGCTAAGCGCTGTTTTTTGCTGCTCTCTTTGTCATCTTTAGGCATCGCAAAAGCAATATTACCCGCTACCGATAAGTGTGAGAACAGCAGCGCATCTTGATAGAGAACACCAATTCGACGTAAGTGCGTCGGCAAATGACTGACGTTTTCGCCATTGAGCCAAATCTCGCCAGTAGCGTTAAAGCCGCTGGGCAAGGTGCCTGTCATCCAGTTCAACAAGCTTGATTTGCCACTACCAGAGGGCCCCATGATAGTTAGAATCTCGCCGCCCTTGATTTGCTCATTTAAGCTGACCAATAGCTCACTTTGACGATAGAGCTGTAAGTGTTTTATTTGTAGCGATGCTGACATAGAGAATCCTTTATTATCGTCTTACCTTTATTATGATTTTAGTAGTTACTCAGTTAACGTGCGCCACTTTTATAAAAATACTTGGGTAGTATCCAAGCTATTATAAAGCCAATTAGCGGTAAGACCATTTGCATAATGGCATAAACGGCACTGGTACGCCTGCTAGCGCCATTAGCTAGCGTTACCGCCTCAGTAGTAATAGTCGCAATACGTCCGCCGCCTGCCAGCAGCGTGGGTAGGTATTGCCCAAAACTGACCGCCAATCCCAAAGCGATAGCGATCATAATAGGCGCAAACAGCTGCGGTAGTTTGACTTGCAAAAACACTTTGGCAGGCGTAGCACCAAGGCTCGCTGCGACATTGACAAAGCGTACATCTAAACGCCTATAGCTGCTGGCAAGCGATAAAAATACATAGGGCAGCACGAACAATAAATGGGTAAAGGCGACATTAACAAAAGCCGCTTGATTATCGATTAACTGCTGTAACCAGACTAAACCAAACAAGAAAGCGATGCTAGGAACCAGGAGCGGTAAGTAGATAATGAAACTGGTAAAGGAGGAGAGGGGTCTATCACCTAATTGTTCAGATTCTAAGCATAACAAGGTGAGCATAATGGCAAATACAGTTGAGACTATGCCTATAGATAGGGTGTTGAATAGCGGCGTACTCATTTGCATAAAGGCGCTTTGATAATGCAATAGGACTAGCTGCTCTGGCAATACAGCAGGAAAGCGCCAATAGCCTGCGACTGACCACATCAATAGTCCTACAAGAGATAGAGCAATAAATCCTAGAATTAAAACTGTAAGTCCATAAGTGAGTTTTTGCCAAATGCTGTCGATATAACGGCGCTTACCATTGAGTAGTGAGCCTTTGCATAGCGCTTTAATGACTCGTTCACCGCCAAGCCATAGGGTGATCAAGCCACCAGTCAATAGCAATTGCAATATCGCACCTGCTGAGGCTTTTATACGTAAATTGAGATCCACATCATTGAACCATTGCATGATGGTAACCGCTAGAGTGGACGGCGTATTGGGTCCCAAAATAAGGGGCATCTCGACACTGGCGCTGGCATAGGCGAGTACCGCCAAGATAGGTAAGCGCAATAGAGGATAAAGGAGCGGAAAAACCGCTTTAAAAAAAGCTGTAACTGGATAATAGCCCAAATTTAGCGCCACTTTATACTGCTCATGTAACTTCTTACCCAGCTCAGGCTGCGCTAAAGCGCCAAGCGCCATCAGTAATAAAAACGGCAGCTCTTTTAGCACCAGTCCCAAAATGATACTAATGCCATAAGGATCGTGCGGTAGTATTCCTTGCGGCGCAAGCTCCCAACCGCTCAGCCATGGCGATACTAATCGCGCAATCATGCCTGAGGGCGCAATCAAAAACCCAATGGCGATCGCAGCCGCCGCATGTGGAATGACCAAGATTGGACTAAGCAAGCGCTCGATACGGGTCAGCCATACACTATTAAAAAACGCAGCTAGTATCATCAGAGCTATGATAAAAGCGAGCAGGGTACTGACAAGGCCCGTGGCAACACTCAACGCTACCATCTGCCCCAGACCGGGGGTTTGCCATAGTGCTTCAAACCCTTGTAAATTAAAGCTCGTTTGACCGATAGCAGGTACCCACCCAAAGGCCGGCAAAAGTACGCTGACAAGGCCACCTAGTACAGGGAATAGCAGTAAAAGCAGTAAAAATTTGGGGCTAAGGGTCACTAAGCGCGTAAACAGATCACCGTTGTAATGGGTAGTCATACTAGTGTTACCAGTATTAGAGTTCTGAGAACCTGAATTTTTAGCTAGTTCAAGTTTTTCATCTTTGTCATCAAAGAACTGACTCATTCGCTGACTCCATAGCGAGCTTGCCAGCCTTCAACAATAGCATCTACCCAACTTGGATGAGGTTCGCTAACGGTGCGTTTTATCGCGTCAAAGGGCAGTGCGCTTGGATGGGGCTTAGTCGTTGTAAATAGCGCTTGCTGCTCTGTGCCCAGGGTCGCAGGTACCAAGACCGTTTTGTCACCCCAAACGCTGGGATTTTGTTTATGAGCTTGCGCTTCAGGACTAAGTAAAAAGTTGGCGACCAATTGCGCCGCTTTCGGATGGCTAGCATTATAAGGAATTGCGACAAAATGCGTATTGCTCAAGCTGCCATCACTCATCGCATAGCTACGGATGCTCGGCGGCAAGTCATAACGCCGAACAGCGGCTGGGACTTCAGGACCTGAAAAAGTAAAGGCTAAGCTCAGCTCAGTATCATCAACCAAGCGACGCATTTGCGCGCCGCTTTGCAAGAATTGTTCGCCGTTACGCCAAAGGGTTGGATGCATCTCATCCAAGAACTCCCAAAGCGGAGCAAGCACGATTTCCTTGTTTTGCGCGCTGACAGGCTGATTTAACTCAGCTCTAATATCGGTGCCTGTCTTGGCATCGTTCTGCTCATGTATTATTACTAAAGCATACTTCAAAAAGCTGATACCCAAAAAGTCAGGTGGCTTGGGATAACCAAAGCGTCCAGGGTTTTGCTGTGTCCAGTTGGCAAGCTCATTCAAGGTTGTCGGCGGCTTCTTTACCGCTAAGCTATCATAATAAAAGGTCAGCGATGCCTGTCCCCATGGCGACTCCATACCCTCGGTAGGAATACCAAAATCAAGAGTCACGGCTGGATTATTGTTGGGATCGGTAAGAGTAAAGTTAGGTAGGCTATCTGCCCAGTCCTTTAATAGTAATGAGTTCTCGCTCATAGTGGCAAAATTAGCGCCATTGATCCAAATCAAGTCGACGCTACCTCGATCATTGTTGTTAGCAGATTTCTCAGCGAGTACGCGGCTGACGGCTTCACTGGTGTCACTTAATTTGACATGGACCAGATTGATATTATATTTATCATCAACCGTTTTAGCCGCCCACTGAACATAAGCATTAATCTGTGGATCGCCGCCCCAAGCGTGGAAGTAGACGTCTTGATTTTCACCCGCTTTTTGTACTTGTTGCCAATGGGGTTGATTGTCGTTACTTAATACTGCGATAGTCGATGCAGTACTAGCAGAGATACTCGCACAAACCCCAACTGCTATAGCGTAGCTGCTATAGCGAATCGTGTTTTGGATGGCGGGCAAGTATCTAGTCATGCGCATGAAATAATAACCTTTGATGCTAAATATGAGGTCGGACAAAGTATTTTTATTGAAGACTCTTTATGAGAGCATATGATCGTTGTTGAGTGATTACTCAAAATATTATATAGAGGATATAAAACCAAAGCCAGTATTTATACAAAGGTGAAGCGCTCTTTTGAATGGTTATGATAAACAGGCGCAAGCTTAGAGTTTAGAAAAGGTGAGTTTTTGATTAAGCATTGAGACAATAAAGGACATGGGATAGGTACACACTAAAACATAGTTATAGTAGACAGGTAAAAGCATGACACTGACGTAATTATTTTCTATTGGTGCTTTCTATATTGGCTAAAAATGCAGCAAACCCTTCACTTGCTCGCGCTTGCAAGCGGCTACTGGTAGTGACGCGGACACGATTACTCCAAGTAATAGCGTAACCTTTGGACTCGAACTTTTTGACCAAATCCACATCCTCATGGCATTTAAGGGGTGCAAAACCACCGACCTCGTTATACGCCTGACTACTAAAGCTTAAGTTTGCACCATGAATATGACGGTGATTCATTTTATCTTGATAATGGGCCATATACTTACTGCGCGTTTGCGGCATTAGGTGTGCCCAACTATCGACACTCACTACCCCGCAGATCATATCAGTCGGTTTATGGTTGATATGTGCAATTTGCTGCACCAGCCAATCTGTAGTCACTACTGAATCGGCATCGGTACAAGCGATCCAAGTGAACCCTTGCGTGATCGCATGGCGAATCCCTAAGTCCCGTACTTGCCCTACGCAGTGATAATCGCAGCTTAAATAGTCAACGCCAGCATTTTCGACTATCGCGCGCGTAGCATCCGTACAGCTATCGAGCATGACTACTATATATGTATCGATGGCTGCAGCTAATTGCTCGATTGAGCTTTGCACTGCGTTTAAGCAGTCGCTGATAGTCGCCGCTTCGTTATGCGCAGGAATGACGATAGCGATTTTTATATCCATCTGGTTATTATTATCATCCGCTTTATGATGGTGCTGATTATTATTAATCATATTAGATTTTCTTGCATCGCGACCGACTGCTCGGAGTACTGCCAAACATCTAACAAAAAATCACGATCTATGATCTGACTTTGATGCTCAAAGGCTAAGTGTTCTGCTTGATGGGTTGATGCATCAAACGCTTGCTGTAAGCGTTGATGTACGGTCTCGCCCGTCATAGCAAAACCCTCGATAACGTAGCGCCAATGACAACACAATAAAGTACCGCCTGTAGCTAGGTTTTGCTTTATCCATTTAATAACGCTATCGACATCAGCTGGCGATAAGTAATATAAAATTTCACTGATAATAATTGCATCAAAGGGGGGATGATAAGTGAGTGCATTGTCTGACAAAGCATCGTTTTCTAGAGTGAATAGCGCGCCAGGAATGATACCTTGTACCACCTTGACCCCAGACAAGTCTCTTAAACGCTGTCTGGCAAGTTGTACGGCTTTGGCATTACCATCTAGGCTTAAAAGCGACTGACAACGACGTGCAAGCAGCTCACTAAATACGCCATTACCGCAGCCCAATTCTATGGCATTGGTATACTTTGCTTGTGGCAATACCGCAAGGCACATGTCTCGTTTGCGCTTTTCATACCAGCGCGTCTGGTACTGCCAAGGGTCGCTGTTGTCAGTATACAGCACCTCAAAATACGTCTCTGAATACGCGTCAGATTGAGGACAATCCTTAGAAGCGCTTAAACTGTTATCGCTATTGACTAAAGTGTCGGCAGCATCCAGTGCCATAATAGATTTAGGATTGTGGCTCATGCAAATAAACCTCCCAAGGTTGGCTGATTCTAGCGATAGTTTGCGCGGATAAAATAGGCGGATTGCCTGTACTCTCATCAGTGGTGATTTGACTGGTAAAACAAGTAATAGCTTGCGATTTACGCTGTACCTGCTCAGCACTCAAATCTAGTCTTAGTGCACTGTGCCAAGGAATACGGTTATCGTCAGGCTGCGCCCAATGCCATGCCCAAATCAGGACTTGATAACAGGCTAAATGTTGGCGCTTAGCAAATGCTTGAATGACTTGTCCCGTCGCTTCATGATCAGGATGACCGTCGTGAATAAAAGGCGTCACCAAAATATCATTAGGCTGGATAATAGTCGCTAATTTTTTATTAAATAGTTCTTGCTCAGCGAATACGTTACCATCCGTCAAGTCCAAAGCGATAATGGATACTTGGTGCGCAATACCTAGCGCTTTTAAGGCGTTAATGCTCTCTTGCGGGCGAATAGTATTGAGCTGCTTTGGAGGATAAAGGGTTGAGTCTGGATGACTTTGGGTGCCATTGGTGACATGTACAAGGAGGATAGGGTTGCCATTAGCGGCTACGTGCTGGAGTAGTCCGCCGCAGCCTAGTATCTCGTCATCAGGGTGCGGAGCAAAGATACATACGCGCTTGTGCGCTGGGAGATGTGCTGTTATATCTAGCGGCGGCAGATGATGCAGTCCTGGCCAGTTTTGCCAAGCGTCTTGACTGGTACCATCGCCCTCAATTACGCGATCACCTACGATAGGATGGTTTTTTATATTATTTGCATTTGCCGTATCTGTTTGATCCTCTGCTATAGTTGCCATATGTTTTCTCGCATATGGGTTGAGTCATTTCTCAACTGGCTGACTGATTGAGCAGTGAGCTCGCCAATTTTTTGTAGATCAAAAGCGCCATGGCTTTGGCGTATAAATACAGGTAAGTCAGCGGCCACTCTTGCAAAATGTGCATTGCCGCAAAACGGTGCTGCACCTAGTGCCTGTCCGGCAGCATCCAATACTTGCCTTGCTACTTGCTCAGTATGTGCTCTGAGCTGACGAATAGCTAACTCATGACTGTGCTGCGGCTGCGTATCGATTAAGCGCGCGACGTGATAAAAGGATTGCTGAGTCGCTGCTAATATCATGCTGACTTGACCTAAATACATGGCCTTAAAATCGTTAGGCTTATGCTGATAAGCTTTGATTAAATAGTCTGCTAGACAGACTGTGGCACCATACCAACAAGCGGCAACTCCAGCGGCGCCATGCCAAAATCCTACTCTGTCTAAATACTCATTTGCTGCGCCAACTTGCTCAGCGGCTACGTTATCAAAATCTATCGTCGCTGTATCCGTAGCTTGCATACCAACCGCCTGCCAGCCACTAGTGTCAATAGCAATACCGTCTTGTTGCATATCGACGATCAGCAATTGCGAACGAGCGTCTTTGTCACGATAAGTCATCAGCCCATAATCAACAATGTGCGCCCCTGAGCACCAAGCTTTAGTGCCATTAACAGTGCCATGAACTTGGCCTTGCTGGTTAGTTTCGTCCGGCTTAAAGGATAAAGGGTGACCCTCTGCTGCCCAAACTGCAAGCAAGCCTTTTACAGGTTTTGCGTAGCCAATTTCATAGAAGATACTCAGCGCATCTAAGTGTGATTCAAACCATTTAGCAAGGGTTAGATCAACACTTGCGACATAAGCGAGGATTTGCCAACGCTCAAGGGTGCTTGCATCTTGTCCATTGCCATCACTAGTGGCGTTACCAGGATGCGGTACGCTTTGACTGTACTTAATTAAAATGTCTAATATATCGTAGCGTCGTTCATCGGTGATACTAAGCGTATTTAGCACTTGCTGATCAGCGACTAGCCTTTTTTCTATATCGCCTTTGATACTCTCTAATAAAGTATTTTGCCGTAATGGGACTTCTATATTAGCCATAACATTCTCCAAATTACTCTTGTAAATCAAACTTATGAGTAGCTCTTGGTAACGTGTTTTTTGCTTGATCAGACCTAATAGTATATAGATCCGCTAAAAAGTCTTGTTGCCAGGCATTAATATCATAGTTGCGTAAGCCCGCTAGTAGCGTCTGATGCCGCTCTTTTCGCTCCGAAAGTGGCATCGTTAAGGCCGTTTTTAAACCCTCTATGATACTTACGGGTTGATGCGGATCAATGATCACTGCTGCTTGCATGTGTTCGGCGGCACCTGCATATTTTGAGAGTAGTAGCACGCCAGGATCATCAAGATTTTGCGCGGCGATATATTCTTTGGCTACAAGGTTCATACCGTCCTTAAGCGAGTTCACCCAGCCCACATTACTATGCCAAAATGCTTGCATCAGCGTCTCATGATCAAGCACTTTTTCGCTGTAATGAACCGCCTGCCAGTTATGTTGTGAAGTACAGTTACGAGATGTATTTTGTGAGTGATATGTGTGACAGCTAGAAGTTGCAAATTGCTGATTGATATCATCAACGACTTGCTTAACCTGAGTATAAAGCTGCTGGTAAACGGGTAAGTCCAAGCGGCTCGGACAGGCAATTTGTAGTAGTTCAAGCTGATGTTGATAGGCAGGATATGTCTTGAGAAATTTATGATATGCCCAAAACCGCTGTAACAAACCTTTTGAATAATCAATTCTATCGACTGCTATGATTTGCTGTGCTACTGACTGAGTAGTACTGTCTTTTGATCTGTGTGTCAAATTTTTGGATGATAGATGACTTACTTGTGTTTGAATTTTATCGACATTGATGCCTATAGGGTAGGTGTGGATGGTCAAATGGTGCGATGTAGGGTAGCCCAAATCAAATTGTACATGGGTTTTATCTGATTTTATAGACTCTACATCATTCAACAATGGATATATCGTTTGAGTGTTTAGATCGTTAGATAAATAGTAGCTTAAGACGTCTATACAGTTGATCTTATCTTGCACAGTTTGCATACCAATGACGTCGTAATGGGCAAGATGCGTTATAAGTTCAGCACTTTTGTCTATCTTTTTCCAAAACGCTAATAGCGCAAACGGAATGTGCAAAAAAAAGCCAATACGGTTGTTGATACCTAGCTTTCGGCAATAATACGCCACGCTCAAAAAGTGATAATCATGTACCCAAATGACATCGTCAGGCTCAATGATTTGACTTAATTGACGCGCAAATAAGCGGTTTACCGCCTGATAGCCGGCATAATCATCCATAGCTTCATTAACTAATTCTGGGCGCTCATGTAGCATGAACCACAGCACACTATTAGCAAAACCGCAGTAGAAATGCTGATACTGCCTGCGCGTAAGTGCTGTCGTCATGTAGGTAACGTCTTTATGCGCTTGCTGCTTACAAGAACGTGTATCAGTTTGTGTATTGGTCTGCGAAAAAAAGCTGTGTTTGCGGCTATTAAACTGGTTACTATTATCAGCAAAAGTTTCGACCACTTCGCCATTCCATCCCATCCAAATCACCGAACTGCCGACCAATATATCGTCCAATGCTACGGCAAGCCCGCCCGCCGCCTGAGCATCATCAGGCATTTTCACCCGATTTGATAAGACGATCAGACGGCTCACAATGATGGTCCTAAATATTTAGGCGAATCAAGTAGAGAAGATTCTGTCAAGTGACGAGGTAGTGAGGCTTGCTTTTGACAAAAAGCAAAAAAGCGATGTAGTAGGGTGACTACTTCATCTGTGTCATTCACATAGTAATGTGCAGAAGTCGGCTCAGTACCGACTTTGATACCCATACCTGCTTTGTAATCGCCCTGTATCGCCTCAAATCCTGCTTCGTCAGTGCTGTCATCACCAATAAATATAGGACAAAGTGTCTTATCCGTCTGCATTGATTGTAGCAAAGTCAAAATCGCCGTGCCTTTATTCGCGTCTTGTGACACTAGCTCCCAAACATATTTACCAGATTTTATGACCCAATTAGGGTAAGGTTTTGCGACTTGAGTGATCAGGCTATACGCAACCTCTGCTAAAGCTGGATACTCACGGAAATGTAAGGCGATAGAGTAGGGTTTATCTTCTATACGGACTTTAGGATAAAACTGGCAGGCCTGTAGAAGTGCCTGTTTGATAACGCTAAGCTCTTTGATATCTATCTGCTTGATATGAGTCATATCGTCTGTCTGACCCGTTGAGTGCTTATTGGTAAAGATCTCAAGACCGTGGGTGGCGGCGATAGGTAAGACCAAAGGGAAGAGCATTGTCCTTGCGTTATCCAAACTACGCCCAGTGACAACCGCAATATCGACGCCTAAGTCTTGTATTTGTTGCAATATATTAAGAGTCGTACTAGGAATGAAGCTATTTTTTGGGTCAAGAGTAAAAGTAGCTAGCGTGCCATCGATATCCAAAAACAAACAGTATTGATTCTGATAGGACAGATACTCAGCGAACGTATCAGGCGCCAAGTATATAGGCGTGGACTTGCTAGATAAGGTCATGCTTTTTCCTTTAATAGGACAGGGTTAAGACCTATTTGAATAAGGGGTTAAAAACGAGAAGTTTATCAACCATTAATGCTCAGAAACCATTGATAACTAAGGCAAACCTTATAGTAAGTTTGCCATAATACAATGGCAAAAAAACCAATAGTTGTGTAGATTTTTTTAGTATTCGTCTTTATCGCTACTGTAAAAACATCTGGTTTGCTTTTACTTACCTCATGACTTTTAGCAAACATTAAACCTATAATTTCTAGCTTAAGTGTTGTGTTAGTGATTTATCGAAAATCTCATATCTCTAAAAATTAGAAAAAGTAATATTAATTACTATTATATTGAATCCGATTGCATCGCTACTTTTATTGTCTTAGTATAACTGCCACACTCCAACGATATTTAATATCAGATAATGGTTTGCAGAGGTAATAAATATTACCATTAGTGCTAAATATTCTATTCGACATCTACAATATCAAAACAAATTAATTATTACTCCCCAAAATCGTCAAGGAATAATTCCATGAGTATCGAAAACCTAGCGCCAGACTGGATGACTCAAGAGCGCAAAATGATTTATGAGAGTGCGCTCAAAATGTTCAAAGGTTGGGAGCCAAAAGACGAGCAGTGGCGCAAAAATGGCATGATCGATCGCGAGGCTTGGGAAGAGGCTGGCGAGAACGGTTTTTTGTGTGCCTCAATGCCTGAAGAGTATGGCGGCGGTGGCGGTGATTTTCGTGATGAAGTCGCTATCATTTATGCTCAAGCAGAATCCAATCAGTCAGGATTTGGCGGTATCGTGCATTCAGGAATCGTCGCGCCTTACATTTTGCATCATGCAACAAAAGAGCAAAAGCAAGAATGGCTACCAAAAATGGCAAGTGGCGAATACATCGCGGCTATCGCTATGACGGAACCGGGCACAGGCTCAGATTTGCAAGCGCTAAAGACTTATGCGGTAAAAGATGGCGACGACTATATTATCAATGGCTCAAAGACCTTTATTACTAATGGTCAGCATGCCAATTTGATTTTGGTGGCTTGCAAAACGGATCGTGATAAGGGCGCTCAAGGCGTCTCACTTATCGTCGTAGAGACAGAGGGGTTAGAAGGGTTTGAGCGTGGTCGCAACTTGGATAAGGTTGGTCTGTCATCGCAAGATACCTCAGAGCTTTCGTTTAGTAACGTGCGCGTCCCGCAAAAGAATCTGCTCGGTCCGATAGAGGGGATGGGGTTTATTCAAATGATGCAAGAGCTACCACGTGAGCGCTTGATTATTGCGCTGACAGGTATCGGCGCGATGAAGCTGGCTATCAATTTGACTTTGGATTATGTCAAAGAGCGCGAAGCCTTTGGCAAGCCGGTGTGGAAATTCCAAAATACTAAATTTAAGATGGCAGAGTGTTATGCCAATTATCTAGCTGCTCATAGTATGTGTGATCTAGCGATAGATGCCATTATGGAAAAAAGACTGTCGATTCCTCATGCCTCATTAATCAAATACTGGGTCACTGAAAAGCAGTGTGAAGTGATCGATGAATGTGTGCAATTATTCGGTGGTTATGGTTATATGAATGAGTACCCTATTGCGCGTCTATACGCTGATGCGCGGGTACAGAAAATATATGGCGGTACTAACGAGATTATGAAAGAGCTTGCGGCCCGCTTTATGTAGCCTGCTATAAAAAAATGTAGTTAAATTTTAAAAGAGTCTAGCTAGACATTTATTACCAATATTATTACTCATTTAAAAAGTGAAAAGGGATTTTTATGACTGAGACCGCTTATATCTATGACAGTATTCGTACCCCTCGTGGTAAAGGCAAAAAGGACGGCGCTTTATATCAAGCGTCGCCTACTTGGCTGGTTCGTGGCTTATTAAAGGAGATGGAGCAGCGTCATAACTTGGACACCAGCTTGGTAGATGACGTGGTGCTAGGCTGCGTCACCCCAGTCGGCGAGCAAGGCTCTGATATCGCTCGTACTGCCGTTCTTGACGCTGGTTGGGCGCGGGGCGTGGCAGGATTAACCTTGTCGCGATTTTGTGCATCAGGGCTTGAATCTATTAATCTAGCTGCAGCCAAAGTCATGTCAGGTATGGAGGATATGGTCGTCGCAGGCGGCGTTGAGTCCATGAGCCGCGTACCCATGGGCTCTGATGGTGGTTCTTGGTACATGGATCCACGTATCAATGACGCGACTGGCTTTGTACCGCAAGGCGTAGGTGCTGACACGATAGCTACGCTCAAAGGCTTTAGTCGTAGCGATGTTGATGCCTTTGCAACCGAGTCACATCGCCGCGCTGCCAATGCTTGGGAGCAAGGTTATTTTGATAAATCAGTCGTGCCCGTCACAGACATCAACGGCATGCTACTCTTAGATAAGGATGAGACCATTCGTCCCAATACCAGTGTTGAAACTTTGGCAGGGCTAAATCCTTCTTTCGCTATGCCCGGTCAGATGGGTTTTGATAGCGTCATCTTGGATAAATACACGACTATCGAGAAGGTAAATCACGTCCATCACGCGGGTAATTCCTCAGGTATCGTTGATGGTGCGGCGCTTTGCCTAGTCGGTAGTGCTGCTGCTGGTAAAAAGGCAGGACTCAAACCGCGCGCCAAAATCACCATGGCCTCAGTCATAGGTTCAGAGCCCTCTATCATGCTAACGGGCCCCACGCCTGCCTGCCAAAAAGCGCTAGATAAGGCGGGCATGCAAGCTTCAGACATTGATCTATGGGAGATTAACGAAGCGTTTGCTGCGGTACCTATGAATACCGCTCATGACCTTGGTATCTCGCTTGATATCGTCAACGTCAATGGCGGCGCTATCGCCATGGGACACCCGCTAGGGGCTACTGGCGCTATGCTCATGACTACGGTGCTAGATGAGCTTGAGCGCCGTGACCTCAAAACCGCTATGCTGACCTTGTGTGTTGGTGGTGGTATGGGTATTGCGACTATCATTGAGCGCGTATAACCTCTTTATTTACTACATGAAAATGATAACTTTGAGATCATTTAAAGGATAAAAAATGACGACAAATACAGCTACAGACAGCATAGATGCTATCAACACTCTCGCCAATTTTTCAGCGCAGCGTGATGACGATATCATTATCGTTGCTATCAATCAAAGCGCGCGAAAAATGAACGTTATCGGCGATGGTTTTACCGATGCTTTTGCTGCTATGACAGACAGCTTTATCAAGGATGAGTCAGCTAAAGGCCTCATTTTAACGTCAGCAAAAGACAGCTTCGTGGTTGGCGCGAATATCGATCAACTCTCAAACATTGAAACGGCTCAGCAAGCCTTTGATTTAGTCGAAGATCTAAAATCTAGCCTACGGAAACTTGAAACCTCAGGTAAACCGGTAGTCGCTGCTATGACGGGAACGGCATTAGGCGGCGGGCTTGAGCTGGCACTAGCTTGTCACTACCGTATAGCGATTGACTCTCCAAAAACCAAACTGGGTCTGCCAGAAGTTAAGCTAGGTCTACTACCGGGCGGCGGCGGCACTCAGCGCCTGCCAAGGCTCGTCGGTATTCAAAAAGCGCTTGAGCTGATGACGCAAGGGGTCGAGCTTCGGGCTAAAGCGGCCTTAGATATCGGTCTTATTGATGCAACAGCTACTGATTTCGATGATATGTTGGCGCAAGCTAAAGACTGGATCAAAGCCAATCCGAAAGCGCAGCAACCTTGGGATAAAAAAGGCTTTAAAATCCCTGGTGGCAACAGCATGCACCCTAAAGTGGTGCAAATGTTCTCAATCGCACCTGCCATGGCTAATCAAAAGTCGCATGGCAACTATCCTGCGATCACCCATATCATGTCTAGCGTCTTTGAAGGCTGCATCGTCGATATCGATACTGGTCTTGAGCTTGAGTCGCGTTTCTTCGCCGCTTGTGTGTTATCGCCCGAATCTAGAAACATGATCAACACCCTTTGGACGCAGCTCAATAGCATCAAAAAAGGCCAGTCGCGTCCTGATGGTATTGAGCGCTACAAGACCAAGAAAGTAGGCATCTTAGGCGCAGGTATGATGGGCGCAGGTATCGCCTATGTCAGTGCTAAGGCGGGACTAGATGTGGTATTACTCGATACCGAATTGGCAGGTGCCGAAAAAGGCAAAGCCTACTCTACTAAGTTGCTAGACAAGGCCATCAGCCGTAAGCGCTCAACTGAGGATAAGAAGCAAGCGCTACTTAATCGTATTCACCCGACCGTCTCTTATGACGATTTAGCAGACTGCGATTTAATCATCGAGGCGGTGTTTGAAAACCGTGAAATCAAAGCTAAGTGTACTCAGCAGTCTGAAGCCGTGATTCCAGAATCAGCCGTTTATGCGTCTAACACCTCAACCTTGCCTATCACAGGATTGGCTGAGGCCAGCAAACGCCCACAGCAGTTTATCGGTCTGCATTTCTTCTCGCCCGTCGACAAGATGCCTTTGGTCGAGATCATTGTCGGCGAAAAGACCGACGATGACACCTTAGCCAAAGCTTTTGATTATGTCTTGCAAATCGGCAAAACGCCAATCGTCGTTAATGACAGTCGCGGGTTTTATACTTCACGCGTATTCGGCACTTATGTGTCAGAAGGCGTCGCCATGCTAGGCGAGGGCGTACATCCGCGCAGTATTGAGGTCGCAGGTCTGAAGACGGGTATGCCTATGCCGCCCTTAGCGCTACAAGATGAGGTATCACTAAGCTTAGCCTTACATGTGAGTGAGCAGCAGCAAAAAGATATGGAAGCGGAGGGTAAAACCATGGAGATGCGCCCCTCGTACGATATTCTCAAAACTTTAGTCAAAGAGCACGACCGCGAAGGTAAAAAGAACGGTAAAGGCTTTTACGAGTATCCTGAAAAAGGCGATAAGCACTTATGGCCTGAGCTGGTTAATTTATATCCAACCGCGTCAGAGCAGCCAAGCCAAGAGGATCTTGTGGATCGTTTGATGTTTATTCAAGCCAACGAGTCGGCTAAATGTTTTGAAGAAAACGTCGTGCGCTCAGTGGCCGATACCAATATCGGCTCTATCTTTGGTTGGGGATTTGCACCGCATCAAGGCGGCACACTACAGTTCATTAATTCTATGGGTGTCGAGCAGTTTGTCGCCCGTAGTCGTCAGCTTGCCAAGCAATACGGCGAGCGGTTTGAGCCGGCTACTATCTTGGTCAAGATGGCGGCAAATGGCGAGGAGTTTGTAGATGGTTAATCAAGCTGATGGGCTGAGTAATTGCTTACAAGGATTGAGCGTCATAGATTTGACGCGCAATCTACCGGGGCCTTTTGCGACACGTTTGCTTGCTGATTTGGGCGCAGAAATTATCAAAATCGAGCCCAAAGGGGGCGATCCTGCGCGCGCCTTGGGTGGATTATTCGAGGCTCTAAATCACGGTAAAACCATCGAAAAGGTAGATTTTCGTGATGCTGAGGGCATAGCGTCAGTCAAGGAGCACCTCAAGAATGCTGATGTCATGCTCGACAGCTTTCGTCCTGGGGTGCTCAAGGGTATGGGTTTAGACCCCCAAACCTTACAGGCTATTAATCCAAAACTGGTCATTGTCTCTATTACGGGCTACGGCACGATTGACGGTAGTGACGTGACTCATGACTGGGCGAATAAAGCCGGTCACGATATCAACTTTATGGCGATGAGCGGGGTACTCGATCAGCTACGTACCGCAACTGGCGAGCAGGCTATGCCCAATATCCAGTTTGCAGACTTAGCAGGTGGTAGTGATACGGCAGTAATTGCCTTGTTAGCAGCGGTATTTGCCGCCAAGCAAACGGGCAAAGGTCGTCATGTCGCTGTCAGCATGACGCATAGCTTATACAATCATATGATTATGCCCAAGGCGACAGGGACGCTCGTCAAAAGCTTCTCAGAACAGAATCCAGCGCCGCATCATGACTTTTTGGGTGGATTATTGCCATGCTACCGCTTATACAAAACTTTGGATAATCGTTACATGGCGGTAGGGTCACTAGAGCTAAAATTCTGGCAAGGGCTATGTGAAGTTTTAGAGCTGCCTGAGCTCAAAGACGCGCATTGGCAGCGCGGCGTTATGCCCAACCTGCCAGCGAGCAAAGAGGCTGCTGCTATCGTTAGTGACAAATTTGCCAGTCAACCGCTTGAGTTCTGGCAGCAAGCTTTTGAGACCGCAGACGTTTGCGTAACGCCAGTTTTAAGCTTAGAGGAGGCCAAAGCACACCCACTATTTGCTCATCAAGACGGGCATCACAGCACGCTAGGATGGCAAGATATCAGACAATAATTCTCAAGTATGAGTTTTGAGGTTGTTTTTATTTAAACCGATTACCAAGGAAGGTAAGTTATGGATAAGTTTTGGACACAGGGTTATCCAGCAGGGGTCAATGCACAGATAGATCCGCCGCACAGTACGGTGATTGATATTGTAGAGAATAAGCTCACAGAATTTGCTGATAGAGAATTCTCTAGCAACATGGGCGTAAGCTACACTTATACGCAAATTGACAAAATGTCTCTGATGATTGCAGCTTGGATTCAAAACCTAGGGTTAGCCAAAGGCTCAGTCATCGGTATTATGATGCCCAATGTTCATCAGTATTTGCCCGTCGTTTTGGGCGTTATACGGGCAGGCATGGTCACCACGTTAATCAATCCATTGTACAGCCCGCGTGAGCTTAGGCATCAATTGGTCGACTCTGATACCTCAGCGTTATTTATCTTAGAGCCGTTTTGTAAAACGCTAGAAAAAATAATCGATAATACACCCGTTAAGACCGTCGTTATCAGCAAAATAGGCGATATGCTAGGGACTGCAAAAGGCACGATCGTAAACCTTGCTGCCAACTACATCAAAAAAGCCATTCCTAGCTATGAGCTAAGCTCCAACGATAGTTATAGTGTCACCCGCTATAAATCTATGCTAAAGCAAGCTAAAAACCTCACTTATTCTCGGCCTACTGCAAGAGCTGATGACTTATTAATGTTGCAATATACAGGCGGTACTACTGGCGTCGCTAAGGGTATTTTGATTAGCAACAAAAACGTCGTAACGGCAACTTATCAATTCGGTGAATGGTTTAAACCCGTCTATGCTAATATTGCTGATAACGTTCAGATGAACACCATCGTTGCGCTGCCGCTTTATCATATTTATGCTTTTATTTGCTCTATAGTAGGCTTGAGCGTAGGTCAACATCTCACCTTAGTTACCAATCCGCGCGACATTCCAAGTTTTATTAAAATTTTAGCTAAGCGCCCCTTTCATTTTCTTCCTGGTGTGAATACTCTATTCCAAGCCTTTGTGATGAATCCTGATTTTAAAAAATTGGACTTCTCAGAATGCAAGCTAACGGTGGTAGGCGGTATGGCTGCAACTCCCGAAACCGCTAGGCGCTGGCTTGAAGTGACAGGTCTGCCTATCTTAGAGGGCTGGGGTATGTCTGAGACTCTAGGAGTCGGCACCGCCAATCCATTCGATGGAACTAAGTACACTGGCAACGTCGGCTTGCCGCTACCAGGAGTCGATATCAGTATCCGCGATGACAAGGGTGACATTCTAGAATTAGGTGAAGTCGGTGAAATGTGCATCAAAGGCGATAATGTCATCTCAAGTTATCATAATATCGATAATGATCAGTTTTTTACTGCTGATGGCTACCTAAAGACAGGCGATATTGCGTCAATGGACGAGCAGGGCGCGATCAAAATATATGACCGCAAAAAAGATATGATTATCGTTAGCGGTTTTAACGTTTACCCTAATGAGGTCGAAAATGTCATTGAGACTCACTTTAAAGTTGCTGAATGTTCAGTCGTTGGTATTCCTGATGCGCTGCAAGGCGAGTCTGTCAAAGCCTATATCGTTAAAGCCGATCAAAGCTTAAATGAGGAGGAGATAAAAGCGCTGTGCCAAGAAAACCTGGCAGGCTATAAGTGTCCGCGCCATATCGAGTTTATAGACGAGCTCCCTAAATCTACGGTAGGTAAAATACTGCGCCACAAACTTAGAGCATCAGCAGCTTGAAGGGTCTGCGACTAATTGATAGGTTTTTGAGCGCTAGATATCTCAGGCTTGGACATGGAGCGCCACAAAATACTAAACAATGCGTCAAAATTTGCGTTTAGCGGTACATCCGCTTGACGAATGGTATGCATAATTCCAAGGCGGCTGATAAATCCCATAAACACATCAAACAAAATGTGCAGTGGCACTGTATCGACAAGTACGCCGCGCTTTTGACCATCCTCAAGTACGCTCAAAAAAGCATCGATAAGCTCTTTATTCTTGTAGATAGCAATATTATGAAATCGCGCTATCGATACTTTAGAGAGTACCATCACCGCATCAGGCTGCGTATCCACAAAGTCCAAGCACACCCACAATGTCTTACGCAGGCGATCCTCCACGCTATCAATACCTTGCAGATGATCCATCATCCGCGCAGCAAGCCTCACCAGCACAATATCCATAATGGTATAGAGCACCGTTTGCTTGTCCCCAAAATACTTGTATAGCGTCTGTAGCGACACATTAGCGGTACTGGCAATCTCAATCATCGTGATATCGCTGGCATCACTGCCTGCAAAAAGCTGGCGCACTGCTTTTTCTATTTTATCTAAGGTAGCAGGGCGCATCTCACTCAATGGGGCTATAGCTAAAGGTTTGTCCTGACTGTTTGCGTTAACTGTTTGGTTTTTAGATGAGCTTGATTTTTTACTACTAGCAGATTTCGGTTTTGAGCGCGCAGATTTCATATAGCATTTTCCGTAGGTAAAGCTAGCTTTGGGGCCGTTAGTTTTTAAAACTATAGGTTTTTAGGACTATAAACTAGGATAATAAAAATTACCATTATAATATATTTAGTTGCTAATGATAGGCTGTTTTTATACAATAAAACCATACTTACAAAGTATTGCGTTGTTTATAAGTACTAGCTATAAAGGTAATTTTTATTACTCTTAGTTGATTTTAGTATTTTAAAGCTAAACAGTGGTTAGCTCATAGGCTTACACCCTAAAGTATTTATCACTAGCACAGCATCTGCATTACCTACTCAAATTTACACTATCAAGGAAGAATTATGGCGATCAATTGCTTTAAACCCAGCTGGATGAACGAAGAGATTGAGATGCTGCATGAGAGTGCGCTAAAGCTATTTAAAAGCTGGGAGCAGCATGATGAGAGATGGCGCGACGATGGAATGCTTGATCGCGAAGCGTGGTTAGAAGCGGGCGAGATGGGCTTTTTGTGCGCCTCTATGCCAGAGGAGTATGGCGGGGCAGGTGGTGACTTTCGTCACGAAACCGCGCTTATTTATGCACAATCTGAAGCCAATATGTCAGGGTTCGGTGGGTTTTTGCATTCAGGTATCGTCGCTCCTTACATTCTCCATCACGGTACTGAAGAGCAAAAGCAAGCATGGCTACCAAAAATGGCGACCGGTGAGCTCATCGGTGCGATCGCCATGACCGAACCGGGCACTGGATCTGATTTACAAAACATCAAAACGCATGCTGTCAAAGACGGTGATGATTATATTATCAATGGCTCAAAGACCTTTATCACTAATGGTCAGTTGGGCAATTTGATCATTGTAGCCTGCAAGACTAATAGAGACGAGGGGGCAAAAGGCGTCTCACTAATCGTCGTCGAAACAGACAAAGCACCTGGGTTTGAGCGCGGTAAAAAGCTTAAAAAACTCGGCATGGCGTCACAAGATACCTCTGAGCTATTCTTTACCAATATGCGTGTTCCGCAAAAGAACTTACTCGGTACCGTCGAAGGTATGGGGTTTATGCAGCTGATGCAGGAGCTACCGCAAGAGCGCCTTATTGTTGCACTAGCTGGGGTTGGTGCGATGAAGTTGGCGCTGGATCTGACTATTGACTACACCAAAGAGCGTACCGCTTTTGGTAAGCCAGTTTGGAGCTTTCAAAACACACGCTTTAAATTAGCAGAGTGCAACAGTCATTATATCGCCTCAAGCGCGCTTTGCGATGCGGCTATTGAGTCGCTACTAAAAAAAGAGCTAACCGTCCAACATGCCGCTTTAATCAAATATTGGGTAACCGAGAAGCAGTGCATCGTCATGGATGAATGCGTGCAGCTATTTGGCGGTTATGGCTACATGATGGAATACCCGATTGCTAGGCTGTACGCTGATGCCCGCGTACAAAAAATCTATGGCGGTACCAACGAGATTATGAAAGAGCTGGCATCAAGATTTATGTAGATTTTATTCAGGCGAGAATTAGTTTTTACAATTGGTTTATATGTAATATGAATATTCAAAAGACTGACAAACCCAAACGTACGCCTATCGATCGCATCGCTGATCTATTGATGGAGGTGGAGCCTACCCGTCAATTCAATCGAATTAAGAGAATCGTTGCTAAGCGCTCCTTTAAAGATGAGTTATGTCACAAGGTTCAAGGCAAACGTATCTTAGTCACTGGTGCCTCCTCAGGGGTGGGTCGTAGTGCCGCTTTATCTTTGCTCGAGTCAGGCGCACATGTGTTACTGGTGGCGCGCCGTAGCGATAAGTTGCAAGAGGTCGCTGACGCCGCCGCTAGATTTGATGGTACAGCTTTTATTTATACTTGTGATTTGAGTGATGATGATGACCGCGAAAACCTGATTAAACAAGTGCTAAAGGTGCATGGCGGAGTCGATACGATCATCAATAACGCAGGTCGCTCAATCCGCCGCACTATTTATGACGCGGTCGACCGCTTACATGATTATGACCGCGTCATGAAGATTAATTACTTTGGCGCTATCAACCTCACCATTCCTTTGGTCGATCGTATGCGTATTAGCGGCACGGGCGGTCATGTTATTAACATCTCAACGATGGGCACGCAGCTCAAAGGCACGCCAAGATTTGGCGCTTATATTGCTTCAAAAAATGCACTGGATGGCTTCGCTGAAAGCGTCGCAGCTGAAACCTACAATGATGGTATCAACTGGACCACCGTACATCTGCCGCTTACCCAAACTGATATGATTGCGCCTGCACAAAACACGTGGAACGCTTATCCTAAACTATCGGTCGAGGCGGGCGCGGACATGATCTTGTATGCTGTCGCTTACGAGCCTATACGGGTCTGGCATCCGGGTATTTGGGTGATGGGAGTCATTGATAGCCTATTTAGTAAGTCAGCTCTTAAATATAAGTCGCTTGAGTTTCCCAAATATGAGTCAGAAAAGCCGCTACCCAAAGTGGCTGTTATTGGCGCAGGCATGTCAGGTATTGCGATGGCAAAGGCGCTAAAAGAGGCTGGAACTTCCAATTTTGTTGTTTATGAAAAGGCAGATTCTGTTGGCGGCACGTGGCGTGACAATACTTATCCCGGACTTGCCTGCGATGTTCCTGCTCACTTTTACTGTTATAAAGATGAGCTATCGCCCAAATGGAGTCATGTCTTTGCGCCCGGTCATGAGCTGCGTGATTACTTTGAGGATGTCACCCAAAAGCGCGGCTTGACCGAGCATATCAAATTTAATAGTGAAATCGATGAGGCCAAGTTTGAAGACGGCCTTTGGAAGATCAGAACTAAGACTGGAGACACTGACGAAGCGGACGTCCTAGTCTGTGCGACAGGGGTGTTACATCATCCCAATATGCCAGATATTTTAGGCATTGAGTCCTTTGCAGGTGCAAGTTTTCATAGCGCTCGCTGGGATCACAGCATTCCTCTAGAGGGCAGGCGCGTTGGTATTATCGGTAATGGCTCAACAGGCGTGCAAATTCTTAGTGCTTTATCTGAGCAATGCGCGCAAGTGACTCTGTTTCAGCGTAGCGCGCAGTGGGTAATTAGTGCGCCCAATCCAGAGATCCCCAAATCACTACAAACGCTCGCCAAAAAAGTACCTGCTGTTCAGCGCTTGGCATACCACACCGCGGGCAAAGTGTTTACCAGTTTGTTTAAGGCGCCACTAGCTCCAGGATGGCAGCGTACTTTTTTTAGTAAAAGTGCCAAGGGCAGCTTGTCACAAGTGTCCAATGATGAATTGCGCGCGCGCTTGACGCCGGACTACGCGCCGATGTGCAAGCGCATGATTTCATCCCCAACGTTCTATAAAGCGGTGCAGCAATCTAATGTCGAGATTTGCACTACCCATATCGGGCGTATTGATCCCAAAGGAGTCATTACAAAGGATGGTCAGCTTCACAAGTTTGATATCTTAGTCTTTGCCACAGGCTTTCATGCGCAGTCCTATATGCGTCCAATGCAAGTAACGGGTCGTGACGGTATGGCTTTGGATACCGCTTGGAATGAGGGGCCAATCGCTCATAACACTACGATGATCCCAGGTTTTCCAAATCTATTTACGCTTATGGGCCCTAACAGCCCTATTGGTAACTCATCGCTAGTCCCTATTGCAGAGGCGCAAGCAGAGTACGTGATAAAATGGATGGATCGGATGCGCCGCGAAGGTATCACTGAGATTGAACCAACCGAGGCGGCCACCGAAGCCTTTTATCAAGAAGTAAATGAAGCCTTGGGTACGACAGTTTGGGTCAGTGGCTGTAATAGCTGGTATCTAAACGAGGATGGTCGCCCGATTCTATGGCCATGGCCTCTAAAGGAGTTGACCCGCCGCTTAACTCAAATCGTAGAGTCTGACTTTCACATTAAGCGTAACGATCAGGCCGATGCCAAGCTAGCGGATGGCTATCGTGCAGACTCAGCCGATGAGTTTGACAGTCAACTGCTCAAACCAGATACTTTAAGCCCAAGGCCAGATTTGGTAGGCCCTAAAGCTTGAGCGGTTTAAAATTATTTAAGATTTATTCAGTTTTTTAAAAATAATGAATAGTTTTAAGTGAGTGACTTATGAGGGTTTTTATTAGGGTATGTGGATAATATCTGTTCAACACTTCCTAATATATTGGTTGTTTATATCAGCCCAAGCTCTCGAGCAATCGCTACAGTCTCTGTCCTACTGTTGGCTTCTAGCTTTGAGTAGATGCTGCGCAAATGAGTTTTTGTCGTGGCCTCAGAGATAAATAAACTCTCTGCAATCTCTTTATTTCGCATGCCTTTAGCCAATAACACCAAGGTTTGTCGTTCTCGTTTGGTAAGCGCAGGCTTAGGTTGGTTTGGAACTGGAGCGTCAGTGAGGACATCAAAGTCGCCAAGTTTAGCCAAAAACTGCCTATCGATTGAGAGCTCGTCTATCTTGTTAGCACTCTTTTGCCGCCACAGTCTTATCAGTTCATGAATACTTTTATCTTCATCTAAGAATATTCGCACAAATCCTTGCTTACTGGCAAAAACTAACGCATCGGTGAATACACGCATAGCGGGATTTTTTTTATTTAATGCCAGTAACGCGCTACTAAGTAAGATTCGCACTTTTAGTGCTCGGCGTAAACGCAAGTCAGCTTGGGCGGTTTTAAGGGCTTGTTTAAGCTCGTTTTGTGCCTGCTGCGCTTGCCCATCAGCAATCAGTAGTCGCCAACGCATGATATCTTGTGATTCGATATCGTGAGCGGGCCACACAAAGTTGGTCACATTATTTGGAATGTGCATGTCCTCAACTTGCGTCAAAGCAATTTTGGCTGCCATCATATTGTCATTTAGCCAATGAATGCGAGACTCTTCAAGCTTTACGCTCATAATGACACGCTTTAATCCTGCTTGAATACCGATGGCTTCAAGCTCTTGCAAGTAGTGATGGGCGCGGCTGATATCGCCATGATGTCTGGAGATTTTGGCTTGTAGTAAATAGGCTAATATCAAAGAGTCGACAGTGCCGTTTTCGCGCACGTAGGGCAGGCACTCTCCCAAAATGTACTGCGCGCGCATGAGCTCATCTCGCTCATAGAACAGCTCAGCATAGGGCACCCCAATCACCGCTTTGCCGCCAGGTATAGATTGCTCTCCTTTAATCCAAACTTGCTTGTAGCTCCGTTGCAACCGCAGCTCGCCTTGATTAAGCTGGCCTTGGATAAGATCTATCCATCCCTCTAGCGCATTACATAACGAGCGAATAAAAGTGTTTTGCAGGTTTAAATGTTGATGCAGCGCCTGATTCATGATCTGTCTTGCGTCATCATATTTACCTTCAACGATAAGACAATACGCCATAATGCTGATCAGTACCCCATACATCAAAGACTGGCTAGGTTGCTGATTGACGCTCATCCTTGATAACAAGTCCTTGGTTTGCTCATAACAGGTTTCAATTTGATCAGTCATTGACAACTGCAAGCATTGTAGGGTCAAGATTTGCTCGTATTGACTGTCCGAATACGCATCAGCACTCTTTGCCATAAAGCTATCTAGGATCAATTGCGCTTCAATATGACGACGATTGAGTACCAACACCCACCCATAGATGAGCTGTAGCGATTGATGTTGCCTAAAAGCGTTTGGCGAGAGTTTATCGAACCAACGTAGTAAGCGCCGAAAGCGCCCTTCAACCATCAATGACATCGCATATTGATTAAGTAGAACAATAGCGGGCCTTTGATCAGGATCAGCTAATAGGTGCTCAATAGCCATTACTGGACGGCTATGCTCAAGATACCAGCTTGAAGCGCGGCGGTTGAGTTGTCGGTGTAGCGTAGGCTGAGTCGATTTTAGGTAGCCAAGCAGGTAGCTTGAGAATAGATTATGATAGCGATAATACTGATGGCTGCTGTCTGTTGGGACTAAAAATAGATTGTTTTGAGCCAAAAGACTCAGCTTGCTAGCGCTATCATCGATTTGCATCACATGATTGCACAGCGGTGCGCTCAGCTCCGTCAAAATACTGCTTTGTAATAAAAAATCTCGTTGAGCATCGCTAAGTTTAGTTAAGATATCTTCGGCTAAATACTGGGCAACCTCAGTATTTGAGCCTGAAAAGGTCGAAAAAAACTGTTCGGCGTCCTGCTGTTCACCTAATGCCAATACTGCTAATTGAATCGCAGTAATCCAGCCTTCAGTCCTATCTAACAACACTTGAATGGTTTTGTCTCTAAAGGACAGACCTGAGGTTTGTTGTAGTAAATGCATAGTTTCGCTAAAGGAGAATAACAGCTCTTTTTGAGTGACTTCAAGCAGTTGACCATAGGAGCGTATGCGTCCTAATTTTAGATCGGGAACACTTCTAGAACCGATAATAACTTCGCTATTAACAGGTAGATATTCGATGATTTGCTGAATATAATTGAGCACCACAGGACTATGGATAGATTCAAAATTATCAAAAAATAGCCTAAGTGGCTAAACACTAGAAGCTAATCGCTCAAGTAGGCCTTGGTAATTAGCAAAAGCGTCGTCAGAGAAAGGGGAGGAAGCGGTATTGGCACTAGAATCTAAACTGGTATCTAAGTTAGTGTTTAAGCTGCTATTTTGGTCAGTCTCCCATCTAGCATAAAGATGCCGTACTAGTCTTTCAATATCGTTATCAGCATTGTCGATGGTGAGCCAAAGGGTTTTTGCCTCGATCGATTGGCAATACTGCCAGTATTGCGTGAGCAGTATTGACTTACCATAACCGGCTGGTGCTTGTACCAAAACAACTTTAACACTAGATTCTTTGTGGATAAGAGCATCTAGTAGTCTCTTACGATAGACACATTTAGTCTGTAATGGGGCAGGTTGAAGCTTGGCTAAAGCTAACTTAGGATGATATACCTTAGCTTCCTCCATCATATTTCCTTTGCGGTTAAAATAGAGCCATCTCCAGTTATCGGAACGTTTTTATAAATAGTCGCAAAAACTATCAGTTCTTACAACCCTTATCTAACCCCCACTTTCAAATCCCAACATTTACAACGTCACCTAAGTAAATTATAAAATAAAAAAACGTTCATAACGTTGTATGAAATATACTGTTATGAACGTTTTTTGCTATTTCGCACTCTCACACCCTAAAATCAAAATAGGTGCAAGGCGCTGACAGCTAAGGGTGCGGTTGCTGTCGTTCGGGTAATTAGTCCTAGCCTTGCAATCGGTTATGCTATGCCATGCCCTCATTATCGACAGCGTTGGCAAGCGTATCAGTGACCCATTGGTTTAGGCTCATACCGTGACTGGTGGCAATGGTGCTAACCTGCTCATGTAAGCCGCTAGGTATGCGAGTCACAAACTTACCTGAAAAGCCTTTGTATGGCTCAATATCGTTCTCTCTGCACACCTCAAAAAAGGTCTGTAGCGACTGTGCGCCCTCACGCTCTAGCGCGGCTATGCTGTCACCGTAGAAGTCAGCCCCACCATTTAAGCCCACAAACTCACCACGAAACATACTTAGTTCAGGGTCATATTGAATAATGGCTTTATGCTCATTAATCATCATTATATTTTGCATAATTACTCCTTATTATCGTTGGTTACGGGTGCGGTCTGTGTTACATCATCGTCATTAATAGGACTATAGCCTAAAGCATCTAGCCACTTTCGAACACTTGCTACTGCGCCTTTATCGGTTGTTGGCTGAGGGTGTGGGCGGTGATAGACTTGTACTTCACCATCTAATACGATTGCCACTCTGGAACCTGCGCGTTCGCTGACCTCTGCACCCAGTGCTATAAATAATGCTTCGATAGCTGACCATTTAATACTGCCTGATATGGGTTTATTAAAAATGGCTTTTAGTGTTTTTTGGTGCTTGCGCTGCATAACCTACCCTTAAACCTGCTTATATTATTATAGTATCATATTATGATACTAACAGTTATTAATTAGCCACTATCACTAGGTTCTGTCAGTTTTGACAGTGCTGTCTTGCCGTATATTTATATTTCTATGGCTAAAAGCCGGCGCGTCATGATGTTAAAAGGTGTTGTTAAAGCTGTTCGGCAAGCTGCGCTAGTAGCTCAGGCGATATGCCTTGTGCCTGTAAGCTCTTTATCGGTATGTCTTTATACAGCGAACCCTTTGGGTCGTGGACTAGATGAAGGTTATCACCATCGCTATATCTTTTACGTTTAGTTGGCGGGTCAAGCTTAGCAATAGCCTTTACACCATTGATGTTTAATAGGTAGTTTTTGCGCTCAGCCATTGCCACACCTCGATTAGCGACTATTAATAATTACCATGTACAACAATAATGCGATTTGTGTACAACAAAACAATCATAATTCAATACATGTACATCAGCATGTACAATATCGTAGTGGTGCTAGTAGGTAATGACAAGTGTTTAACAAAGACTGATAACTAGGTATGATAGGAGCTTAGAGGGTTTGAGGTAACGCGAGGTTATGTCTAAATACTATGATTGGTGCGCCCACCAAGACTCGAACTCGGATCGATCGCTTAGGAGGCAACTGCTCTATCCTGTTGAGCTATAGGCGCATTGAGAGGTGAGGCTATTGTAAAAAAGTGATGAGTCAAATGCAAGTTATGCTTATTGACCATTTTGTAATATATCAGTGACTTCTACGTCCTCTATCACGCCGCTTGAGGAGTCATTGAACAGATCATCCATACTGTTGTCATAGCCATCGATATTACTATACTCGTAGTTATTCAAAATGTCTTGTCCTACGCTTGAGAGCAAAAAATTACGCAAACTGAAAGCCCCTGGGTTGTTGGTCAAGATGACACCATCTACAGGCTTGGAGGCTTTTATGGCATAGCTAAACGAGCTGAGCGTTCGAGCCTCATTGTTGTCAACTTGCGTACTGCCGTCTGCTTGTATCTGATTATCACCTATCTGGTTTTCATTGAGCTCAGACTGCGCCTCATCTATGAGGATTTGTAGTGCTGATAGACGCGTGTCATCTAGGTTGCTATCAGCGATAATGACATCGATCGTGGCTTTGAGTGGCTGCGCAAGATCGCTTGTATTCTGGGACACATCAACGGTCGGCAGGGTAAGGAGCTGCGCGCTTGGGACATAACGCACTGAGGGTTTGACACTTGGGTAGCGCGCCTCAAAACGTGCAATAATGTCATCAAGTGCGGGCTGTAGTCTGTTTTCTGCTTGTATATATAGGACGGTCGTGGCGACTTCATTACCACTATCAGGATCCTCTTGCTCATTAGTTGTAGCACTTATCATCGCACTATCGCTTACCATCACAGGTAGCGGATCCATGTTTTTACGGTTACTTAGCCAAAGCCAACTCAATAGGCCGATGATTACGAGCAATAGCAGTAGCGCGATAGCTATGAGTACGCGTTTGTAGTCTTTCATAGAAGTGACTTATTTAATAGTAAGAATAGGCGTTTAAGTGATTATCTACTAAGTGATTATCTACCCAGCGTTTTGCTTAGTCTCTATCAGTGCCAGGATCGAGTGTTCAACAGACCCTAGACTATATGTAGAGCATGAGTTCAAAATACAGCTTTAAAGGTCTAAAACCTCATCGATCAATTCTGCAAGCATTGTATCGAATATATCTTTATTATTTAGAGGCTCAGAATTATTTTGCGCAGGGGATGATAACACAACTGACTCAGTTGATGACGACCCTGTTTGATGCACGGCAAGCGGGGACTGATGGTTATCTACTAAGTCTTTAATCCAGTAATAGCCTTGCGTCTCCCACCAAGCTTCAAACCGAGCAAGCGTACTCCCGCGTACTGCTTGAGGCAGATTAAGAGTGCGTAGCTTCGCCGCGAGTGTTGGGTCTGCTATAGCCTGCATTCGGCTAAGATACAGCTCGTCTTTATCTCCATCGTAGGGCTTGCGACGCCTCCAAGCTGCCGCGTCAACTTTCATACGCGGCAACTGCCATAGCACGCCGCGGTAGTAGACGACGTACAAGCGCCTTTTTGGATTGACAAATATCGCATCTATAGGACGTAGCGGCATAGCTTGAACCTTTCATTATCAACCATACTCAAAATATCTCTACGACGTTGGTTGTCGTACCTGTTTCATCAGCGCTGTCAGATACTGGTAAAATGCATCTATCGGTGGCACACTAAGACGCTTTGCATCCTGTGCTATGAGCAAACAATATAATAGCAGAAAATAAAATGTAGACACGCCTGCGATGCACAATTAGCAGTAGATAGTGTGTTTAGCGTCAATATTAACCTCTTTTTAGTTGATAAGATCCTCTATGTTTACCATTATTCAGTCCCATTTGACCGAACGCCTTGTCGAGCACTTACTGACGGCTTATCAGTCCAAAAACCAAGGTATCTTTGATGAGTTTATCGTCATTGTACCCTCAATGGTGCTCGGTGATTGGTTAGATAAATCTATCGCCAGTCAGGCAGGTATTAGCACTTTGGTCACGACGACGTTTTGGGGTCAGTATCAGTGGACATTGATGCAAAAGGTGCTATCTGCACACAACGAGTGGCTGGTAGTCAATGAGCGCGCGCATGACGCTTTATCTGTGCCTGAGGTCGCTGTACTCACAGGATCAGTTATGCAGTGGCGTTTGTTTGGCTACTTTACTTATTATCAAAGACAGATAATCGCTGATGACACTCATCCTTTGCATCCGCTCTTATCGGCGCTGCTCGATGACAAGTCGGACTCAAGTCAGCAGGATATACGGCTTTGGTCTTTGGCGACTGATTTTGCTCGAGTATTTAGCCGCTATCTTACGCACCGCGAGGATTGGCTTACGCTATGGTCACAAGATAAGCCGGTCGATGTCGAGACCCTTATCAAGGATAAAGATGAGCTGGCAAAACTGTTCGATGAGCATGCTGGCATGACGCCTGAGTGGCTGGTTGCGCATTATGTCGAGCTTGAGCGCGCGCAGCGTCATTTGTGGCGCTTATTGTTTGCTCTAGTCTATGAGCACCGGCAAGCGATTGAAGTGCGCTTTTGGCAGATTATGAAAAGTGCCAAAGACGGCAGTGGTATAGAGACAGGGGTAGATGTCTTCTCAATACTGCCAAAGCAGCTGCATATCTTTACTTTGCAGCAATTACCGCAAAACGAGCTCAATTTTTTGCAAAAGCTATCGACTTACTTTGATATTACTTTATTGCATTACAATCCATCACAGCTGTTCTGGGCGGATATTGTCGATAAGCAGTGGTTACAGCGTCAGCAGGTCATTAACCCAAAAAGTGTATTTTTGCGTGATCACGGGCACACGCTATTATCGCGTTTGGGTAAGCAGTCGCGTGAGACTTTTGCGATGCTGGCGGGACTAGATAATAATGATAATAAAGACGGTTTTGTGCTCGATTGGCAAGACAGGTTTGAGGTTGCAGACTCTGGAGTCAGTAACTTGCGCCCGCTTAGTTTACTGGCAAATTTGCAGCAAGATATCTTAATGCTTGATGAGAGTGCGACTCAGCAGACGACTGCGGGACGTTTGAGTGCTGCACTTGGCGCGCAGATGCAGCTAGATCTAGAAGATAGCGCCTTGGTTGATGGACATTCGACTAAAGCCGATATTAGTGAGAGAGGTAATAGCCTGAGCAAAAATAACCTAGATTCTAACAACTCAAATACTAGTCATTGGTTCAGTGATGATAGGTTACAAGACAAGCGTTACGAGCAAGCACGCCAGTGGCCATTATCACAATATGATAATAGCCTAAGTATTCACTCTTGCCATAGCTTACAGCGGCAGCTTGAGATACTGCGCGGCATGATTGGGCGCTGGCTAAATGAGCCAAATGACGATGGGAGCGCCCGCCACGTCTCTGATATCGTTGTATTACTACCTGATGTCGAGCGTCATCATGAGCTGATAAGTTCAGTATTTGTAAGCGGCGAAGGGCAAGACGGTTTGACGCTACCTGCGAAGGTGACAGGAGTGGTCGATAAGTCGATTCGTCAACTTTGGGAGGCGATACGCGGGTTTTATAGTCTGCTAGGTAGTGACAGCGCACGCTTTGAGGCCGCTGAAGTGTTTGACTGGCTTATGCTACCGCCTCTATATGAGAGCCTAGGGTTGACTCATGAGCAGATGAGCCGCGCGTGTGACTTGCTGGCGCAGGCGGGGTTTGTACGCGGGTTCGATGAGGCGCATTTTCAGCAGACACTAGATACCTCTGACTACGATTATCGCTTTAGTTTTGCCTACGCGCTCGATCAGATAGCGCTAGGACTGGTGATGCCTGAGGCCAAGATTAGCGGTTGTTTGTATCCTGAGCACTGGTCGGATAAGGCCTTGGCAGAAAAAACGATACCCATCTCCTCTATCAGCCTAGCGGACGCGCCCATCATCGAAGCGCTGTGCCGTATTCATGCAGGCGTGCATGCCTGTCGTGATAAGTATCAAGCTCGCCACAAAGCTGAGGAGTGGCTTGCGACGATCGAGAACACCATTATCCATCCTTATTTTGGCGCTTTAGATCAGACGCGTCCTATGCGCGCTATCTTTAACGCGATGAATGGTTTTAAGAGTAGTCTACGTGCCAACCGCCACTATCAGCAGTACCGCGTTAATAGTACTGATGAGGGGCTGGCAGTAGAGGATAATCAGCACGTTGAAGCAAGGCTTGCACAGGTGAGTAACTTGACGCTTAAGCTTAGCTTTATGCTTGATAGTATTGAAGATGAGCTTGAGAGTCAGCAAGTGAGTGCTGAGCCGACAGGGGTGATCACCTTTGGTCGTTTTGGAGCGCTACGCAACGTGCCTTTTGGCCTTGTGGTGATGCTCAATATGGATTTGGCTGAGTTTCCTAATCGTGACCGCGACAATCGCTATGATCTGATGAAGTCTGGGGTGGCGCGCCGCGGGGATAGATTCAGTGAAGACGACGACAACGGCGCGTTTTTGGATGCTATGTTATGCGCGCGCAGTGCCTGCTGGATATTTTATAACGGTCAGCGCTTAACCGATACCCACGAGCATCTGCCTGCCAATCCAGTGAGTGAGCTATTACAGTTTTTAAAAGGTGAGGTGCAGTGGCAGTGGGATCCACTAGCGCGCGCGCATAACGGCGCTGATTTTACAGAGCAAGTGCAGCGCTATTTGCCTAAGCTTATCGAGCAGTGGCTGGTGACGCGTCACTCCGCGCTACCATTCGCACCAGAGGTATTTGTAGAGCCAGAAACATCCATATCACAATCAGATACGACAGAAGATGACGCCTACATTGTCATGCTCACGCAAGCGATGACAAAGGAAAAGCTCAATCAGCAGCGCGCTCATGCACCCGCGCAAGTTTGGCAACAAGTGTTTAATCGCCTGCAAGCGCAAGAGCGTATGACCAACACGCCACCGATTAAGGTTAAGCTACCGAGTAAAGCCGATTACCAAGCCATTGCCGCGCGCATTTTAGCTCATAAAGAAGCAATGGATACGCCTTTTGATATCATGCAAGTAGATATGGAGCACCTATATTATCAAGCGCGTCATCCGGCCAAGCACTTTTTACGCGAGCAGCAGGTTCATATCGTTTTGCCAGAGGATGACACCATACATCAAGAGCCGTTATCGCTCTCAGGTCTGAGTGCTTATACCGTCAATACTCAACTGCTTACCGCGCTACATAGCAATCATAGTGATAGTGGCAATACTTCTACAAGCCTTCTTTACAACCCAGTGATGCCAGCAGGGGTCGCGCGTCAGTCCACCTTGAGCTATCAGCAGCGCAAAATGGATCAGCAGTGCGAGGATTTTTGTAGTGAGCTTGCCGCTTTAGGTATAGATATAGATGTAAATAGTCTGATTACCCCTTGTAGCGAGACCATAACTTTAGTACAAGCTCCTGACATGAACACTCAAGGCCAATTGACTCTCAAGGGGGCTGCACCAAAGCCTGCGCAGTCAGTCAGTCTTTGGCTCAATTTACTGCCTAATAGTGCACGCACGCAATACCTATTGCGGTTTTGGCTGGCGCATCTGTACTGGCAAGTGGCGCGCGGTACCACAACAGAGCAGGTCATAGCCGAGGATGGCAAGAGTATCTGGCGCTTTCATAAGTCTACAAGCGAGCACGATTGCTACAAGAATAAAACCACGTTTGTACTTATGCCAATAGACTGTGAAACGGCGCAAAACGAGCTACTTAAATGGGTGCGTTTTGCTCATATCGCGGGCAAGACGCCGCTTATTATACTGCCTGTGCACGCCCTTACTTATTTGCATAAAGTAAAAAAGGCACAAAGCGAGGATACGCCGTACCAGCCAAAACCTAATGACTTTGATAGTTGGCTACGACCTAATCCTAACCATGATACGGTTTTTGATACCTGCGCGCAGCATGAGCTGTGGCAGTATATTTTGGATAAGCAGGATAACTACTCAGCGCTAATGGATGCTCTGCCAGCGCTGACCTCACCGTTATTTGATACGATGCACAGATCCTTACAGCCGCTATAAATACGTGTCATCTAAATGCGCACTACCTTGAACAAGTGATAAATTATGGATAACCCTACCACGCCTACTAATGAAAACAACGTTGGCATCAGTCCTGCCAAGCTAGCAGACACCTCATCTAAAAAGACAGAGCTGCCACCTGCCGTTCGTATTGCGCTCACAGGTCAGTATCTGATAGAAGCCTCAGCGGGTACAGGTAAGACATGGACGCTCACTGGCATCGTCCTGCGACTGCTGATTGAGGGTAAGCGTTTGCCTGAACATATCATCGCAACGACCTTTACTCGCGCTGCTGCTGCCGACATTCGTAAGCGTATCCATGAGCGCCTAGAGCAGTTTCATGAGGCACTATTGTGGCTTAATAAAATACAAGCAAACCCCAGCACCCATGCCATTCTTTATCCGCAATTTAACAATAACGCTCATAAAACAATAGATGACCACAAAGATCAAGGCGCTACTAAAACTAGCAAAGCCATTACCGACAAAATCAGTACCGAGCAAAGACAAGCGCGCCTGCACTGGCTAGAGGAGCAAGCTCGTCTATCAGGTAGTACTGAGATCGTCACTGAGCCTATCAACAGTCACTTGATGGAGTATTTACTAGATCATGCTATTGAGTATCCTTTAGCTGATGCTATTCGGCGCTGTAAACTGGTACTCATTACCTTAGATAAGCTGTTTGTCGGTACGCTCGATAGCCTATCGCAAAAGTGGCTGTCTGAGTACAGCGCGGAGACAGGCTATCAGCAGGGCGTGCAGATTAGTGATAACGAGCAAGTGGTGATAGAGAGTATCATTCACGATGCGGTGCGCGCTCATCACAGTTATCTGTATTATAAACAGCCAAAGATCTATGAGCTGATGCAGCACACAAATCGCTTAACCACACCTGCCGACCATATCTATGTAGCGCAAAAGTCCTTGCAGTTTATATCCACACCAATCGAAAACGTCGATCTAGGCGAGGCGATAGATTTTGCTGGGTATGAGCAAGCGCTAACAGATTTTATGAAATGTGATTTGACAGATGTAGCGCCATGTTTTGATAAAGACTATCGCAAAGCTCAAGGCATGACTTGGAATGCAGGTTTGGCAACTAAAGTGGAGCGTATAGGGTATATACAAGTTGCTATACAAAAAAACGGTCATTTGTTTTTCGTACATCTAGATGATGACACGCAAAAGTTTTTTGATGCGCTACCTTTAGCCTTTTTAACTAAAGAGGAGGGCGGTAAAGGGTTTAATAAGAATAAAGAAGTAGAGCGCCAAACCTTTATCCATCTGCCAAGCATCCAAGCGCTCAAAGCGGTTTATGATTTTACGGATCAGATTGAAAGACATCTCGATGCGCTAGTTGACAATCTAAACCGCGATATTGCCTTGCAAGTACGGCAAAAGCTGCCAGCAGTGTTGGAGCAAAGACGTGAGACGACTTTCTCTTTGCAGATGGTACGCCTAAACCAAGCACTATCAGGCAAGCAAGGCGAGCGGCTGGCGCGTTACATTCGTCATCATTATCCCATTGCGCTCATTGATGAATCGCAAGATATCAATGGTGAGCAGGCGCGGATGATTGAGCGTATTTATTTGACCAAAGCTGCTAGCAAAAAGCAGAGCGACAACCAAGAGACCAAAGGCAGCTCTCGAGAGTTCTTGTTATTAGTTGGTGATCCTAAGCAGGCCATTTACGGCTTTCGTGGCGGCGATGTTGCTAACTATAATGCTATGAAGACACTGTTTGCAGCCAAGCAGCGCATGAGCCTAAACATCAATAGACGCTCAAATGAGCGTTTAATCACCGCCCTCAATTACTGGTTTGGCCGCTCGTCACCAGCGCAGGACAGTCAGGTAGAGAATAGTCAGCTACAAGCGTCAACACAAAGCGCAGCCGATCACTTAGCGCAGCTGGGTAAAGGCATCTATTATCAGCACATTACCGCCGCCAAAACCGAGGTTTGCCTATCTTGGCAGCAGCCCATCGCTCAGGAGCTATCGCCTCAAATAGCCGCGATTATGCCCAACCAGCCAGTGAGCGTGATTCACCTGCCATCATCTAAAGATGCCAAGCACAATGACTGCGAGCTTACCGCCCTACATATCGCCGCCCTGCTGGCAAGCGGGCAAACCCTAGAGGGACGAGCGCTCAAGCCTAGTGACATCGGAGTGCTTGGACGGCGCAAAAAAGATCTTAAGCAAGTAGAAGATATGCTGAGCAAGCTTGGCGTACCGACTCTTGAAACCGCAGAGCGCAATGTCTTTGATACTGCTATCGCTGTTGACTTAGCGGCTTTACTAGAGGTAATGATACGACCACATCGCCGCGATATTATGAACCGGGTATTGACCAGTCATTTTTATCAATTGAGCCTAGTTGAGGTACAGCACCTCATGCTAAGCGTCGATGAGGAGGTTGACGCTTTACAGTCAGCAAGCGCTCACTCAGAGCAGACAGCGCTAAAGCGGCGCTATCAAGACTTTCAGAACTATATCAAGACGGCGGCGGCGTACTGGCAGAGTAGCGGTATCTTATCCGCGCTACATTATCTGTTTGCGCGTAATCCAATGACCACGAGTAGCACAGACAATCAGAATATATGGGTGGCTCTAGCAGAGCTCAAGGAGGGTGCCCGTCATCTCATGGATCTGCGCCATCTACTAGATATATTAGCGCAGCATGGTATGCATATCGGCGAGCATGAGCTAATAGCTTGGTTTAAGAAGAACATGAATAGTCGCCGTACTCCCGAATGGGCGCAGCAGCAGCCCCTACCGACTGAATCTGGTGTTCAATTGATGACGATTCATAAGTCAAAGGGGCTTGAGTTCCCCGTGGTCTATGTCATCGGTATGGATAGCGCCAGTCCAAAGGCGGGTGCTCGTAGCAAGCATAACCTGTTTTTGTTTGACCATATACAAGAGCAAAAGACGCAGCGCCGCCTATCTACTAGTAAGGGCAAATCATTTAAGTCCGCTAAAGGTGAGGCTGCTAAAGAGGCTGAGGATTACTATGCGCAGTTTGAAACCGATGAGAATTATGAAGAGATGCGCCGCTTAGCTTACGTAGCCTTTACCCGAGCTAGTGAGCAGTTATATATGGTGCTTAAAGATTCGAGTAGAAGCCAAGACGACGATCGCAAGCCTTGCGCTCAATGGCTTAATGGCAGTGGCAAAAATTTAGAGCTACCAGAGCGATTGCACAACTATATCGGCTGGCTGCCATATGACAGTGTTGAGTCTAATGCCCAAGCGATTGTGCAAGCAGATAAAGACTCAATTGATACGCTACAAGTAAAAACGGATAACAGTACCCTCATCAATTACGACGACGCTTACGCGCAGATTCAAGCACGCTACTTTAAGGGCTGGGCTAAGACTAGCTTTACCGCTCTGTCGCGCCAACTTGGCAAGCAAACTCAGGCTTTGGCTATTTTCGATGACAGCATAGAGGACGACTTGGATATAACCGATGGTATGCCGTTGTCTATAGCCGCCGTGTCTGGACAACATCATACTGATGAGTATGATAACCAAAACACTACGGGTTCAATTACTAGCAATAATATCCGTTTTCGTTTTGTAAAAGGCGCTAATGCAGGTACGTTTTTGCATGAGATCTTTGAGAAGATAGATTTTACAGATAAACAAAACTGGTCAGCGATTATCGATCAAAGCGTCCGTCAATATCAATTACCGCTCATTTATACCAGCCGCGCGCATCAAGAGCGCTTACAGCAAAGGTCATTATCAGGGAGTGGAGTTGATACAAATGCTGATGTGAGCGAAGGTGAACCACTCTCTGAGCCCAGTGAGCACAGTGAGCTGATCACTTGGATCGCTGACGCATTGGCAGCACCGCTACTGGCGTCAGAGCAACCGTTACAAAAGATACCTCTCAACAAACGCTTCGCTGAGCTTGGCTTTAATATGGGGTTGTCAGAGGATTTTGAGCCTAAACGCATTAATGAGGTATTCGCTCAATATTTACCTGATGATCCTGACAAGCACATCGAGCTAAGTGCACAGTACTCTAGTCATATCTATCGCTACCTACGCGGCGAGATTGACTTGGTGTATGAGCACGCGGGCAAGTATTACGTTGTGGATTACAAGAGTAATTACTTAGGAAATAGCCTAAGTAATTACAACAGTGAAAATTTGAGTAAGGCTATGAGTAAGGCAGGGTACTGGTTACAGGCTGCTATCTATCAAGTCGCACTACACCGATTCTTGAGATTACGAATAAATGGCTATACTGGCAATGAAGAGAATTACCTAGGCGCTGTAGAGTACGTGTTTTTGCGTGGTATAGACTCGCAAGGCGCGCATGGTCTAAATGATTATGGGCGAATCAAATGGCAAATTCCTTTTGCACTCGTGCAAGCACTTGATGAGATGTTCGGTAGTCCAAGTATTTAGACACTATATAAATTCTAAACCGTTAAGCGAATTAATAATGAATAACAGTAAAGACGTCAATACTACTTTTAATACGATGCAGACCAGTCATGAGCTTGGCAGTATTACCTCAAACATAGAGGATACGACTACGAGTAGCGCAGATATAGATAGCAATTGGGCAACTAGCGTCAGCCAGTATTTACTTGCGCGGCGACAGCAGACGTACCAAGCCTATCAGAGTCAACTACAAGTAAACAACGCAGAGAATGAAGACGTGGCTCTGGCTGATGACGATTGGCTATTTAAATCTCTCCTTGAGCTGCTCGTACAACGTTTGGAGGAGGGGCATACGGTTGTTACTCTGTCGAGCACAGGTCATTTAGATCGTACCTGGCAGTGGCAGCTTGTACAGCCCTTGTTCCAGCCGTTATTAGATTATGCGACCAGTATTCTTGCTCAAAATATCGATATACAGACACTTATAGACAATAAGCACACGCTATGGAAAACCGTGATGCTTCAATCCACTTTATCGCAATTTGAGCAACAACGCTTTGCGCAGCGCTTTGACGCGGCAACTAAGTTATATAACTATATTCAATCTTTAAATAATGACGATAAAGAAAATAGCCTAAGCAAACTAATTCATAAATTGTCACAAAAGAAGCTAATAACAAATAATAAAAAAGAAAACAGAGCATCACCAATTATTTTTGAAACAACCTTTGAAGAAAGTAGTCTTCAAAAGAGTAGTGGTACAACGCTTACCCTCTGGTTGCATCGAACTTGGCAAGCAGAATATAATCTTGCATATCATATTCTGCGTATTAAGAATCAAACGGTGCAGGCATTACCTATTGCAGCAAACTCACAACTTAACCCTGAGCAGCAAGAAGCCATCTATATGGCTAACCGATCGGCGTTTAGCATTATCACTGGCGGTCCTGGTACTGGCAAGACCTATACCGTAGCGCAATTGGTCATAGCTTTGCAGCAAGCACAAAATGGAGTAGTAGACCAGCCGCACACGGGTATAAACTTGGCTTTAGCAGCACCGACGGGCAAAGCGGCGCAGCGTATGCAAGAGTCGCTACAAGATGCCATTGAAAGCGCTGGAGTCAACATTCAATTGCCAGAGGCCAAGACCATTCATAGACTGCTCGGTATAGGGCAGGGCGGACAGCCTCGCTATCATACAGACAATCCATTGAGCGAAGATATTATTATCGTCGATGAAGCATCGATGCTAGGCGTAGAGTTGGCCAATTATCTAGTCAGTGCAGTAAAGCCCAGTGCTAGATTGATACTGCTCGGCGACGCCAATCAGCTAGCGGCGGTAGACGCAGGGGCGGTGCTGGCAGATTTGTGCCGCATACCAGCATTACAGCGAGTAAGTCAGCGCTTAGAGAGTAGTCGCCGATTCACCGCGGACTCTGGTATTGGTAAACTAGCGAGGCTAATCAATGATAAAGATACGTATGCAAAGTCCAACATGAACACAGTATGGCAGCTCATGCATGAGAATGAGAGTTTGGGTTTTTATCACTTAACCCAGCCGCGGGCAAATCAATCTGATAGCGTAGGCATTGAAAAAGTACAAATAACAAATAGCCTAAGTAAAACGGAACTTTGTAAAGGTCTCTATAATTTTTATAAAACCTATGTGAGCCAAACTTATAATAATTTAGCAAAGGTAAAAAGAGCTAAATCTATGCCAATATCTGAACATATTGATAGCTTTAGTAAATTAATGAGTACTTTGAATCAGTTTAGAGTACTCACTGCTGGACATCATGGGCGCTGTGGTGATCATGCTATTAATCAATACATGAGTGAGCAGCATCGTCAGCAGCTAAAACTACCTCTATCCAAGTCGCCTTGGTATCACGGCAGACCTATCATGGTCTTGCAAAATAACTATGAGCTAGGGCTGTTTAACGGTGACATTGGTATTTGTATGCAGACTGATCAAGGGCGCTTACAAGTATTTTTTGAGAACAAAAAACAAGGTATTTCAGTCAATATGCTCGGTGATGATATGGTTGCCACAAGTTACGCTATGACCATACATAAGTCTCAGGGGTCTGAGTTTGAGCATGTTGCTATCTGTTTTGACGATAGTAATGCTAGATTGCTGAGCCAAGAGCTTATTTATACAGCTGTAACACGTGCCAAAAAACAGGTCTCAATATTCAGCACTGAGACAGCATTCACGCGGGCACTAGCAACACCAACTATTCGCCAGACAGGGCTCAGTCTACAGTTCAAAGCGATGGGTCAGGCAAATGAGTAGCTACAAAAGACTAAAATGATACGCAAAAAAAAGCATCCCTTTAAGGATGCTTTTTCAATTAATTTGAATTTACAGCTTATCTTCTTTAATAGCGTAGATACCTGGCAAATGGCGCAAATACCCATGAAAATCCATACCGCAACCATAAACATAACGATCAGCAACTTCAATACCAACAAAATCCACTTCAAAATTTGCAACTTTGCGATCATGTTGTTTGTTTAGTAATACGCACGAATCGATAGAGGCGGGATTTTCCTTGCCTAATTCTTCTACGATTGCCTTTAGCGTAATACCCTCATCAAAAATATCATCAATCAATAAAACATGCTCACCCTCGATACTAACGTCAGGCTTAAACTTCCAATCTAAATCATTAGTACCTTGGTTATCACGATAACGCGTCGCATGAACATAGTGCATACGATGATAGAAGGTGAGGTGAGTAAGCAATTGACCTGCTGGGATAAGGCCGCCATTCATAACAACCATAACGATTGGATTAAGACCAGCATAGTGAAGATTAAGCTGAGCGGCAAGACGCTCATAAGCCGCAGCTACTTCGATACTACTAATGAGACATTCTGAATTGCGTAGAGTCTTTTCGATTTCTTGATTACTGATTTGGGTCATGAGTTGCGCCTTCGATAAAAGTGCCGCCTATTTTAGCAAGTTTTAGTGAATCTGACCAACACCAAGTGACTGATAGCATCAAGTATTGATCAAAATTAATATCACTCAGCCTTTTCTACGATAAAGGGGCGATAGTATTCAGCCAGACGGTTCATAGAGCTATCAGGCAGATCAGGTAATAGTTTAGTCAGCGCCATGTTCATGCCCTTGTCGATTACCGCTTTGGTTACAGGGACAGATTTGCGTTTAAACATGCCCAGTTTCAGCGTTTCAGCATAATGAGTGATAAAATGTGTGAGCGTCTCATCATTCATAGTCTCAAGTGCCGTCTTAAATTTGACAGTATCAACCTGCTCAGGGGTCACGGACGCAAAGCCTTCGGTGATAGTTTGCGCGGCGCTCTCGGACAATCTGTAGCCTACGCGACTAACGCCTTCATTATCTATAAATGTCGCTTGATCTCGTAAAAAGTGAAAGCTTGGCATCACATCTTCGTTGTTCTCTTTATTAAGCAAAATATTAAGCAAAGTGTCGGCAGCTTTTTCTATCGTACCGACAGTCTTGCGCATAGCTGCTTGGCGCTCAGGATTGGGGATAATCTCAACTAAGCCTACAAGTAGATTGTCAATCAAGTCACGAGCAGTTTGATGGGTGAGAGCATCGCGGTATTTGTAATACTCAACATGCTCATCCGATGCTTCTGCTTGTGCTGCCTCTTCGATTAATTGTTTGAGTTTTTCTGAAGGTTCAAATCCAAAATAATGTGCCATATAATATCCTTGGTTAGGTTGTTGATAACATGTTATTGATAACAAAGTGCTACCATTTAATAAAAGCGTTTTTAAAAGGGGTTATATCTAACTGTGTTGGTTTTAAGATTTTCCTGACTGTAATTTGGATGATAGCGACCATGCCATATCCAGACGCAGACTTTTAGCAAGCTCTGACTGACCACCGCCAAGCGACGACCATTGCGGTTTGCTACGTGCTTTTTTGAGCTCACTGGGTAATTTATGAGGTGGCCATAGGGTGATTACATTATCTTCTTCGTTATGATCTTTTATATTATCAGGGTTTTGCAACTCATCCTCAGGCGTCAACTCATTTTGATACAACAGCTGAGTGGCGTCGGTTGCTGCATGCCCGCGGTGGCGCAGCGCTGTAAGTAGATCTACGGCACGCGTTGCCAATAAGGTAAGGGTAGCGGGGTCAACATATAGACGCTTAACGCCTGTGATCATATCGGCAATGCTACTCGTGTTTGAGAGCAAACCGCCACCAATGGCGCCTAATGCAGCACCAAGTCCTAACGTCGTACCCAGTGCTGCAGCATCAATGCCTAATCCTAATAGTGCGCCGGCCGCCGCGCCCGATGTGGTTCTGATCCCATAACTTTTAAGTAGGTCTGGATCAAAGGGGTCTTGCTGATAGGCCTGCAGTTCAAGGGGTGTTGAGGCTATATCATTATCATAGAACCTATATAGATTGAGTAAGCTATTTTGCATAGCGCGCTCGCTTTGACGAACCGCCTCCCTCATCTGCGTGAGGACAGGCATTGGATCATCGTCCTCATTAATCTCACGGACAAAGGCGGCGACATTTAGCAAAAAGTCAGCAATGATAATATTTGCCTCATCATATAGTCTTGCCCAGTCCTCAGTGCGGCGCTGCATTAACTGCTCAAGCATTTCTGAATGAGTCAGCATAGTCGCAAGATTACCCCACAAGCGCATCTCATCGTCGAACTCAAACGCTACCGAATCAAAGCGAGTTGAGATATGCAGATTACGACGTGCCAGCATCATTTGCCAGTCATCGATATTAGCGTCTTGACTATCGGTAAAGTTAAACACAGGCATCACGGGTATTGCCGCCCATGACAGTATTGCCAGCTCATCTTTATATTTACCCAATACCGGCTCGCGCGCATCGACGACGTAGATGGCCATATCACTTGCCAGCAATTGCCTGATGACTTTGGCCTCTTGACTATAGTCATCAAAACCCGTCGCGTCTCCAGTTGCAATATCTGCCGCCAAAAATTGCCCTAAGCGCTCGATGCCATCACGGCGACTGGCAGTATTGTCCTCAAGCCAGTCCATAAGTCCTGAGGCGTCCTCTAATCCTGGCGTGTCATACAAAGTCACCAGCACTTCACCTGTCTGGCTGTCCGTCAGCTGCGCGCGCTCCACATGACGAGTGGTCGCCGCTTCATTTTTGACTTCACCAAAATAAACATCACGCAGTAGGGTACGGAGTATGGAGGTCTTACCCGTATTGGTATGCCCAACAACGGCCAACTTTAAGGACTCACCACTGGCAACTGTAGTTTTATTCCCATTATTAAGCTTGTTATCAACAGTCTGACTACTATTCTCTTCATCAATCGATATAGGTTGTGATGGTTCAGCGTCGCTAAGTGAGGTATTAGCATTATTGTCTATAGCGTCACTGGTAGTTATAGGCGTATCATAAGCCTTGTCAGCGAACAGACCTCTACCTTTTGGCTTTTGATTAGGCTTGTTGTTAGATTGATCATTATTCATAATGAATTCTTATCGTTGTCGTTCTTATTATTACCATGCTTATAATTGTAGCGTAAATAGTTGTAGCGCATAATCAGTTTAGATAACTCAAAGTCTAGCATTTACGTTATCTGTCATTAATTGATAAGAAGGAGTATGGGCTAATATAAGATGAATAAGGTAAAAAGTCAGTAGAGGATATAGCCGCTTGCGTCATTTTATGTCAGGCGTACTTTTATACCTACTCTCTATTCACTGCTAACCAGACCAATTTCACGAGCAGATAGCGCTGTTTGCCACTGCCCAAATCGCGCTTGGCTCTGTATGTCATCAGTAGTGCCGCCTAATAACTGAACGATAAGCCCTTGTTTGGCATGACTGGCGATGCTATCGAGCTTGCGTAACGTTCCGCGATCAGGCAGCGCGTGACTATGAATACCTAGTAGCACCTGTACAGGGTGCATGTCTAAATAAGCAATGAGCCGCGCCATATCATCGCGATCATCAAGAATACCGAAATCCTTGATCTCGTCATTGGCCTTATCATTGACAGTATTAAGACCTGCCTGCCACCAACGCTCATCATCATAAGGATACTCAAGTAGCGCCACTAGTTTTTTGCCAGCACTTACCTGTGCCTTTGGTGCAACAGGGGCAGGCGCTTGCTTAAAATCATCAGCATCAACGACCTTACGCTGCCAAAAGTTAATTATTTTTTGATAATAAGGCAGTTTGATATCTAAGCGCATCTTTTTGCGGCGGAACATAAACGCGCAAAATGCCCAAGCAATCGCCCGAGGTACAATACCGTACATCAGCAAACTACCAATGAGTAGGCCGGACCACTGACGGGCGATAGATAAGGGTAGGGCGTTGGTGACCAAACGACTTTGAATAATCGCCTCATTATCAGGTACACTAAAGCCTACCATGCTAGGCAACCAGCCGAGCACTTGCGTCAAGGTAATAAGCGCTTGATCAGAGAGCAGTGTTGACTCCCAACTAAAGCTATATTGACGTACTATCAGCAAAAATATAATCGCAAGCAGCATGCCAGTAAGCGTCGCCAGCCACAACTGATGGCTAAACTTGCCCAAATACCAGCGCATACCACTATGCTCTAGCTGACGCTCATAAAGATTAACCGCCGCTTGGGTAACATCATCCTTGCCGCGTATCAAACGGTTGGGGCTGACAAAACTGGCAAACCAACTAGGCGTTTGCTTACCTTGATTCATCAGCGTGAGCACAAGCCAGCCCACCAGCATAATCGTATGAAAGCCAAGTAAGCAGACCAAAACATAAAAGAAATTAACGACATTGGCTTGTAGCAAGGTAAATAAACCCAAAAATCCTGATAGGCACCACACGATACTCATGATGAGCATGATGCCTTTGATACGACCATCAATCTTGCCTAAGACTCGCGCCAGCGCACCGTTGCTGTCGATACGAGTCGCACGGCGATGCAATTTTTGGATCGGCGTGCCATCCTCGTTTTGCAACTTTTCGGTTATCAGGAGCGGATCGGTCGCAAACACATGCTGCTGGCTCTCAAGCGTACGCACCAGCTCAGTCAATTGGTCTTGGGGTGATAGCATGTTCTGATATCCATGTAAAAATCAAGGTGAGAGGTTAAAGCATAAAAGAAGCTTATCATAACCAAAAACGCGCTAATAACAAAGCTATCTAGTCTATAGCCTGTTTTTGCAACTCTAAAAGCTTGTTAATAAAAATCATAATATGCACGGTTTTGTCACAGTAAAAGTTATAAAAATCAGCCAAAATAAATGAGTAAGACAAAGACGTGAATAGTAGAAACAAAAGTAATAAAGGATTTATTATGAAAAATAAAGTCTATCTTATCATCGGCGGTACAGGCGGTATTGGTCAGGCGATGGTTGAGCACCTTATGCAAGCGACCGCTAATGAACAAAGCAGCGAAGTCAACAACAGCACTAAAATATTCGCCACTTACCATAGAAGCGTTCCTGACTTTGAAGCAGATAATCTACATTGGTTACAAATGGATGTCAGCGACGAGGATAGTATTGCGCAAGCGGCCGACGCTATCAAGCAGCACAGCACTCATTTAGATTGGGTCATTAACTGTGTCGGGCTACTGCACACAGATACCTCGCAACCAGAAAAAGCCTTGAGACAAGTGGAGACGACTTTCTTCTTACAAAATATGCAAATTAACGCCTTGGCAGGTTTGCTCATTGCCAAACACATCAAGCCCTTATTAGCAAAAGCTGAGCGTAGTGATGATAGGCCTGCGATATACGCAACGATATCTGCGCGCGTGGGTAGCATTAGCGATAACGAGCTTGGCGGCTGGTATAGCTATCGCATGAGCAAAGCGGCGCTCAATATGGGTATGAAAAACTTGAGTATTGAATGGAGCCGCTCATTAAAAGACGTCTGTATCGTGGTTATGCAACCAGGTACGGTCAACACACAATTATCAGCGCCTTTTCAGGGTAATGTCGCAGAAGGTCATCTATTCTCGCCTGCCTACAGCGCTGAATGCTTACTGGACGTACTATCTAGTATGACGGCGGCGCAATCGGGGAGTTTTGTGGATTGGTCAGGGGCGTCGATACCTTGGTAAATATAATCTTAGAAAAGTAAATCAGTACAAAAAAAGGGCGTGACGTTATTTAATCAACGACACGCCCTTTTAATTCAAAAATTAATTAGTCACAAACAAGTCCATGAACTCGTTAACAGGCGTTTGCTCTAAGCGCGCTTGATCATCACATAGGGCGATAATTTCATTACAGCGCGTCTCAACGAAGCGCGTGGCTAGATTGGCTCTGAACTTCGCCTCCAGTATAGGAATACCTGCCTCGCGCCGGCGTTTATGCCCGATAGGATATTCAATAGCCACTTTATCCGTACTGCTACCATCGTTAAAAAATACTTGAATGGCATTGGCAATAGAGCGCTTACTCGGATCGTGATAATCTGCTGAGTAGCTCGGATCTTCTACGACCTCCATCTTGCGGCGTAGCGGATCAATAAGTAGATGATGCTGTTCGTGGTAATCATCCTCGTAGTCCTCTGCCATCAGGTCTCCTGTTAATAGGGCAACGGCAACCATATACTGTAAACAGTGATCTCGATCCGCAGGGTTGGATAGCGCGCCTTCTTTTGAGATAATTCGAATCGCTGACTCATGGGTGGTTAGGACGATTTTATCGATGTCATCAATTCTATCTGCTATACGCGGATGCAAAATTACCGCCGCCTCACAAGCCGTCTGCGCATGAAACTCGGCGGGGAAGCTGAGTTTAAACAAGATGTTTTCCATAACATAACTGCCAAACTCGCGCTGAAACCTAAATTGACGCTCACCCTCAGGCTTAAGTGCTAAGTCTTTGTTGGTATGGCTAAAGAGCACATCATAAAATCCCCATTGCGGCGCGGTTAAAGCACCAGGAATACCCATCTCACCGCGCAGGGTAATATCGACTAGGCGTACCGCACGGCTAGTGGCATCACCTGCTGCCCAAGATTTGCGGCTACCGGCGTTGGGCGCATGACGATACGTACGCAGCGCTTGACCATCGACCAAGGACTGTGAGATTGCCGCCATCATACGCTCGCGCGGCAAGTTGTGCAGCTTTGCCACGACCGCGGTTGAAGCCAGCTTAACCAAAAATACATGATCGAGACCGACACGGTTAAAGGAGTTCTCCAGAGCCAGAACCCCTTGAATCTCATGCGCCATAATCATCGCCTCTAGCACATGACGCATGGTGAGTGGTTCATGCCCTCGGCTGATATTGCATTGACTGATATAGTCAGCGACAGCCAAGATACCACCGAGATTATCAGAAGGGTGTCCCCATTCTGCCGCCAGCCAAGTATCATTGTAATCGAGCCAGCGCACCATGCAGCCAATATCAAAAGCGGCCTTGATCGGATCTAGCCTGTAAGCAGTACCGGGCACGCGCGCGCCATTTGGGGTGATTTGATCAGGGCTGTTCGGTCCTAAATGTTTGGTGCATTCAGGGAATCGCAGTGCTAGCAGACCGCAGCCAAGCGTATCCATCAGGCAATGACGCGCAGTATGCCAAGCCTCAACGCTATTTGGGGAGTCGTTATCGATAGAATAATTAAGGACATAATCGGCGATTTTTTGAATTTCATCGTCGTACTCTGGACGAACGTTGCTCTCTACAGTAGACATAACCAGTACCTCTTCCTTGAGTCAAATAGGGATGAGCTATTTTTTAGTCAGAAACTAACAATAGTCATGACTCAAAAGTAGCACAGTCGCTAGCGACTCGCCAAAGGGTATTATGTTATGAATGTTTGTAGGTATGAGTTTTAAGGGACAAGATTTAGGTCATTAAATAGATAAGACCTGCGATAAACAGCAGACCTAATATCAGTAATAAAAAGGTAAGTACATTGGCCACAATGCCTGAGGATTCTTTTTTTACTTTGATTTTTTGCGGGACTCGCAATACCATTTTGATATGTTCGATACCGTCCTCTAAATAACGCTCGCCCTCAGGGATAAAACCTAATGACTCGTAGAAGGGTAGCAAGTAGGTTTGCGCAGAGATAATAATAGGCTTTTTGCCATATTTTTTGCGGCAGTATCTAATGGCATCGGTCATGATCTGACGCGCCAGCCCAGAGCTGCGGTATTGCGGCAGTACCAGCACGCGGCCGATAGCAGGCATAGTGTTCAATGCAGCGTGAGAGGATGAGGTGATAACAGAGAGATTGGCGCTAAGAGTATTGAATTCAGGCGGAATAATACGGCAGTAACCGATGAGCGCCTCGTCTTTGTGTGCGATCAGATGCAAGCAGTCAAAATCGACTTCGTCCATATCTTGATAAGCGCAGTTTTGCTCTACCACAAAAACCTGCGAGCGGGCTTTTAGAATGTGGTAGAGATCAACGCCGGTCAGCTCATCAAAACTTTTTATTGATAATTCACTATCCATAATAAGACTTTATTAATATACTAAGCGCATTTTGTTAGCTTGAACGGTCTTAGCATAAGGGCTAATACCTTTGTCCATGATTTTGATCGTTTCAGAATCAATATGTTTGCCAAAGTTACTAAAGGCATTGTGGTTACCTGACATCAGGCGCTGCCAATCATTCATCCACTGTTTGCCCAAAGCGAGCTGTGAGGCGATAATTTGTGAATGGATATCACCAATAGACTCTATAAAGGCTTTTTCTTTTTCAGAGATCATCGTTTGAATCTCTTTTTGCTGCGTATCTGTATCCATAGGCATGCTCGCCAGATTCCAGATACGAGTGGTCATGACTTGTGGAATCGCCATAAACATCGCCACTGTTTTTTGTTGCAATTGCAACGCAGGCGCTGAGCCCATCATCGACGTGGGTAGTGAAAACTCTGGCATTTGAAATGTAATCATTGATATCTCTTTGTTATATAAAAGCGCTACGGTTTATACTAAGGAGTAAGTATACATGCCATCGCTTTAACCAAACATAGTAGTATGCTTGGGAATAAAAAGCATTTTACTCCGCTCAATACAATTAGCAACCGCACAAGTGTATTCTTTGTGACTCAAGTGACATATCAAAGAGGAGAGCTGATATAAAAAGAGCCGATATAAAGTCCGCTTAGCCATTAATGGTTTGGCTGATTTTGTCTAAATTTAAGCTATCGGACATCGCGCTAAATATCTCGTAATACTTACCGCCTTTATCATACAGCTCCTCGTGCGTACCGGTTTCAACCACTCGGCCGTTCTCTATTACCACCAAATCATCAGCATCAATGATTTGCGCGATATTGTGCGAGACCATAATGACAGTGCGATCCTTTTTGATCAGATCCAAGCTTTTTTTGACCTGCTGACTGGCGATAGCATCGAGGCTAGCGGTTGGCTCATCTAAGAATACAATCGGGGGATCTTTTAAGAACATTCTTGCCAGCGCAATACGTTGCTGCTGACCACCCGATAGCGATTTTGCGGTACTGTCATAACCGTCTGCGAGGGTGATGACCTGCTCATGAATCGAGGCTTTTTTAGCCGCGACTATGATGTCATCCATGCTGGCGTTCATATTGCCGTAGCGAATGTTTTCGCTAATAGTACCTGAGAATATATGATTGCTCTGTAGCACCAAGCCTATACGTTGACGCAGTTCATGCGTGTCACAGTCTGCTAGATCATGACCATCTAATAGTATAGTGCCTGAGTCAGGCTCATAAAACTTCACCAGCAGACTGATAATAGTGCTCTTGCCAGCACCAGAGAGACCAACGAGCGCGGTAATGCGATTAGGCTTAATAGTGAAGCTGACATCTTTTAGCGCCTGCGTACCATTGGGGTAAGTAAAATCAACGTTTTTAAGCTCAATATGACCTGTTAGGTTTTTGGTACTCATACCTGTGATGTTTTCTACTTGCTTGTCATCTTCTAATATCTCAAAAAACCCTTCGGCATAAGTCAAAGCGTTATTAATCTGATCATAAATACGGTGCAATTGACGAATAGGCGCGGCGACGTTTTGAAACAGCATAACGTGGAACAATATCATGCCGATGGTCATCTCGCCTTGTAAGACAAAATAAGAAGTAAGCAAAATAATGACCACCACGCCGATCTGCTCGATAAAGGTCTTAATAGCATCGTAGATAAAACCAATACTACGAATATGCAGCTGATTATCGGTCATCTCTTTTTGGATTTTAAGATGCTTTTGCGCTTCAATAGGCTCACGAACAAAGGATTTGACTACGCTAATTGAGTTGATTAGGGAGATAACTAAGCCGCTTTTGGCTTCTCGAAAGCCGCGCATCTGCCGACGAAATCCTTGCAAGCGCCGCGCTTGTTTTTGACTGATAAAGAAATAAATAGGAATAATAATCAGACCAACTAAGCCTATCCAAAAGTTGGTCGAAAACATAATAATTAAAGACACCAAGGCGCTGGCAAACAGCGGTAGCATATCGATAAAGAAGTTTTGCACGAGGCTTGTTAGGCTACTAACCCCATAATCAATACAGGTTTGCAGCTTGCCACTGTCGTTCTCGCTACTGGTATAAAACGCCATGCGGTAGGTGAGAATGCGCTCGATAATCTTTTGTGATAAGTCACGCGATAGATTAATGCGAATCTTTTCGCCATAAAAGCGCTGACCAAAGGAGATAAATATCGATAATATCTCTTTGGATAACAGCACGACGCTAATGATAGTCAGCATCCGCAAACCCGCTTCCCAAGGCTCAGCTAAGGTTGCAATCTCGGTCAAGGTGTCGACCGCATAACGCAGCACAAAGGCGTTGACCTGGGCGGTAAAGGAGCCGAGCACTGTTAAAATCAGTGTCGCAACAATCAAGACTTTATAAGGCGCCGCAAAAACAGCGAGCTTTTTGAGAATATCCCACAACAAAGCACGCCGCTCAGTCTTTTTGACCGGCGGCTTTTTGTCGAGTGGGGATTTGCTAAGATTAGGAGTGTTTGTCATGCAGGTAGGGTAAAGTAATCGCGCTTAAAAATCTATATTCATAAGTTTATTAAGATAGCATTTATTTAGATTTTGTAGGGTGTGCTCTGCGCACCTGAAAGTTTTAAAAATGAAACAATGCTTCATTAGACTTGCAAGGAAAACCCCTTAAACAGGATTTTCTATTATCAGATCATTATAATAATGACGCGCAGAACACCCCCTACGACTAAACTTTTTTAAAACTAAAACGCATCCGCTGGCACAAACACCTCACCAACCATGATACGACGTGCTGAGCGGCTCATGGATACCTTTTTGGCTTGCCAGCGTCCATCGACTTGCTCAGTTTTGCCGCCGACAAGTAGCGTACCCGACGGATGACCAAAACGCACCTCGGACAGCTCGCCACCGCCAGCGGCTCCATTGACGAGCGTACCTTGAGTTGTCGCTGCTGCGGCAATCGCTACCGCTGCCGTACCCATCATGGCGTGATGCAGTTGACCCATACTCATCGCGCGTACGACTAGATCAATATCGCTTGAGTTAACTTCTTTGCCACTAGACGCAGTATAACTTTGCGCAGGAGCGACCCAAGCAATTTTGGGAATATGCTGGCTACTTTGTGCCTCGCTCTCATCTTTAAACAGTCCCATTGCGACACCGCCACGCGCGCGGATTTTTTCTAACTTGGTTAAGATCTCGCTATCGCTATTGATATCACCTTGCAACTCTGTACCAGTGAACCCTAAGTCATCGCTTTTCATAAAGATAGTCGGAATGCCCGCGCTGATAAAGGTCGCTTTGACGCTATCTTTATCTAAACCACAACCAGAGACATCAAAGTCATCAACTAGATTGTTAGTCGGAAACATATCACTAGAGGAATCAACCGGATCAATAAACTCAATCTTCACTTCAGCAGCAGGGAAGGTGACGCCGTCTAATTCAAAGTCGCCCGTTTCTTGTACTTGCACTTTGCCGTTATCATCTTGATAAACGGGTACATGCGCAATGATAGTTTTACCGATGTTTTCTTGCCAAATGCGTACTTCACATATGCCATTTTCAACGCTGTTCGCTACTTTTTCCGCATCAACGATACCCATATTTATCGCACAAGCACCAACCGCTGCAGTTAAGTTGCCACAGTTACCCGCCCAATCTATCATCGGCTTGGCGATATTAACTTGTCCAAATAGATAGTTAACATCATGGTCTTCTTGCTTGGCTTTAGACAAAATCACCGTCTTTGAGGTGCTTGAGCTACCATTACCCAAGCCGTCGATTTGCTTGCCATAGGGATCAGGGCTGCCAATAACGCGTAATAAGAAATTATCGCGCGCTTGGCCTGGTTCTTGGCAACGTTCAGGTAAGTCGGATAACTTAAAGAAGGTGCCTTTTGAGGTGCCGCCGCGCATATAGGTGGCTGGAACTGAGATTTGTGGGGCAAATTTGGGTTGAGTCATGTTGGAGGTCCTTTGAATAGTTACGATTTGGTTTTGTTTTATTGATAATATAAACAGAGATACAGTAATCAGAAATAGAGAGCATCATGGAAACAGATAAAGAGCTGAATGCAAGCTCAGCTAAAATTAAACAGATTATGCAAGACAATCCTGATTTGTCTTACGAATTTGTACGTCAATTATTAATTGCTAAATATGAGGTTGAGGCTGGTAAGGTTAAACCTTTTAAGTTTGGTTAGCGGTTAATCTTTTCCGAAACTCACTTTGCTAACTTTATACTGATCGATAGACTTGGCTAAATGTGCTACATTCGCAGGCGATCCCAATAAATAAAGCGTCTCTTTCAAACTACTATAATGATTGTATGACATGACAACCGCATCATTATCATTTTTACGATTTATGACAACCACATCAGCATCATTGTTCACCGTATCTAAAACGGCTTTAAAGTCTTTATTAGCGTCTGTAAAGCTGATAACTTCCATGATGGCTCTCCTAATCAATACTTAATGTACGTCGTTGTGGGCTGTAGTTTTAGCGCAGCTTCTAGACTTTACAGAATTACGATGCTGGGTTAAAAACTCAGCCTACGCCAAATTCAAATAGTTAGAGATTATAAGCTTAAAAAAACCGATGCCATATCACTATATAACATCGGCTCTATTTTGATTTACAAGCTAAACCTGAGAGATTTAAGCGACTTCACCAGCTAAGAATTCTTTAGCAAAGCGCTGTAGCATACCGCCAGAGTTGTACATTTTTACCTCATCAGCGGTATCTAAGCGGCAGATAACAGGCGCTTTATCGATGCTGCCGTCTTTACGATGAATGACTAGCGTCATATCACCGCCAGCTGAAACCTCACCTTCAATATCGAATACTTCGGTACCATCGATGTTTAGCGTGTTACGGTTGACGCCTTCTTTGAACTGAACGGGGAGTGCACCCATCCCGACCAAGTTTTGGCGGTGAATACGTTCAAAATCTTCAGCCACGACGACTTCCACGCCAGCGAGACGTACGCCTTTAGCCGCCCAGTCACGGCTAGAGCCTTGACCGTAACCGTCACCTGCGATGATGATAAGCGGCTGCTCACGATTCATGTAGGTCTCGATCGCCTCCCACATCCGCATGACTTGCCCTTGCGGCTCGACTCGTGCGAGTGAGCCTTGAATGACGTTGCCGTCCTCATCACGTACCATCTCATTCAATAGCTTTGGATTAGCAAAAGTCGCACGCTGAGCGGTCAAGTGATCGCCGCGATGGGTAGCATAAGAGTTATAGTCCTCAGCAGGCAATCCCATGGTATCGAGATACTCGCCAGCAGCAGACTCACCCATAATAGCGTTCGATGGTGACATATGATCGGTAGTGATGTTGTCGCCCAAAACTGCCAATGGACGCAAGCCTTTAAGCTTGTTCATTGCCGCCATTTTGCCTTCCCAATACGGCGGACGGCGGATATAAGTACTCAGCTCGCGCCAGTCATACTGCGGGTCGGTAACTGATGACTCATTGCGACCCGCATCTGCTTTGGCTTCATCAAACATCGGGATATAGACTTCGTTAAATTGCTCAGGCTTCACCGCTGATTTTACAATAGCATCAACTTCTGCGTCATCGAACCAGATATCTTTTAGATAGATATCATTGCCGTCTTGGTCTTTACCGAGCGAGTCTTTTTCGATATCAAATCGAGTGTTACCCGCGATAGCGTAGGCGACAACGAGTGGCGGGGAGGCAAGGAACGCTTGCTTGGCGTAGGGATGAATACGACCATCAAAATTACGGTTACCAGAAAGTACTGCGGTACTAAACAGATCACGTTCGATGATTTCTTTTTCGATCTCTGGATCGAGCGCACCGCTCATGCCATTACATGTGGTACAGGCAAAGGCGACAACGTCGAAGCCGAGCTTTTGGAGTTCAGGGAGTAGTCCTGCTTCTTCTAAATACAGCTTAACGGTTTTTGATCCTGGAGCTAGTGAGGATTTTACCCAAGGCTTACGCACAAGACCCTTTTCAACGGCGTTACGCGCAACGATACCCGCCGCGACCATATTACGCGGATTTGAGGTATTAGTACAGCTGGTGATAGCCGCGATAATGACCGCGCCATCTGGCATGAGACCATCTTTTGGCTCAGGCAATTTATTACCTTCGCCATGAGCGATACCTTCTTTGACCAAATCAGTTGTCGAGACGCGAGCGTGCGGACGTGATGGGCCTGCGATATTACGCACGACTTTGGATAAGTCAAAGCGTAAGATACGATCATATTCAGCATCAACCATGCCATCAGCCCACAGGCCGGTTTGCTTAGCATAGGCTTCCACAGTTTTGATCTGCTGCTCGGTACGACCCGTTAGACGTAGATAATCAATCGTTTGCTCATCGATAGAGAACATTGCTGCGGTTGCACCATATTCTGGTGTCATATTTGAGATAGAAGCACGGTCGCCAACGGTAAGGTTGCGCGCACCGTCACCGTAGAATTCTAGATAGGCGGATACAACGCCCTCATCTCGTAAGAATTCGGTCATGGCTAGGACTAAATCCGTACCCGTAATGCCTTCTTGTAATTTACCTGTCAACTCAACGCCAACGATATCTGGCAGACGCATGTAGGAGGGATTGCCTAGCATCACGCTCTCAGCTTCAAGCCCGCCCACACCAATAGAGATAACACCCAAGGCATCAACCATAGGTGTATGGCTATCAGTACCCACTAGGGTATCAGGAAAGGTAATGGCATCACCGTCTTGGTCGGCGACCACTTGTACCACGGGTGACATTTTCTCAAGATTAATCTGGTGCATGATGCCGTTACCGGGCGGCACGACGTTGACGTTATCAAAGGCATACTGACACCAGTTGATAAAGTGAAAACGGTCTTCGTTACGGCGCTCTTCGATAGCGCGGTTTTTCTCAAAGGCGTCTTCTTCAAAGCCTGCGTGCTCAACAGCTAATGAGTGATCGACGATCAATTGCGTGGGCACGATTGGATTGACTTTGGATGGGTCACCGCCCTCAGCTGCGATAGCGTCACGCAAACCTGCCAAATCGACAAAGGCAGTCTGACCTAAGATATCATGACAGACGACGCGAGCAGGATACCAAGGAAAATCAACATCTTGCTTACGGTAAATATGCTGTGACAAGGCTTCGGTTAAGTCCTCTGGTGGACAGCGGCGTACTAAGTTTTCGCACAATACTTTTGAGCTAAAAGGTAGCTTGGCATAAGCACCTGGCTCAATATCATTAACCGCTTGTTCGACATCAAAGTAATGCAAATCAGTACTGCTTTCATCTAAAGACGGCAACGGCTTTTTGTATTGCTCATTCATGGTTTGCGGATTAACTTGCGTTAAAGGCTGCTTGCTATCGGTACTCATGGCGTGCTTTCCTTTATAGGTGAGAAGGGATAATTTATTTAGCAAAATTTATGGTTGATAATAAGTTTTGCTAAATAAACAAAAGTGATGAGTATATAAATTTAACGGCCAAGTCTGTAAACAAAGCGACTTGACCGTTAAGCGATAATTGCTAAAAAGACAGATTAACGATTAGCAATATCTGGCACGTCTCTTGGCTCTTCACCGATATACTCCGCACTTGGGCGAATAATACGGTTGTTAGCGCGTTGTTCAAAGACGTGAGCGGCCCAACCTGTCAGACGTGAGCACACAAATATCGGCGTGAACAGTTTGGTTGGAATACCCATGAAGTTGTACGTTGAGGCATGGAAAAAGTCTGCATTACAGAACAGTTTTTTCTCGCGCCACATCACTTCTTCACAGCGTACTGATACTGGATACAAGACGGTATCACCCACATCGTCGGCGAGTTTTTCAGCCCACTTTTTGATGATAACGTTACGCGGATCAGACTCGCTATAGATCGCATGACCAAAGCCCATGATCTTGTCTTTACGCTCAAGCATCGCCATCATCTCTTCTTCGGCTTCATCAGGCGATTTGAAATCTTGGATCATATCCATCGCCGCTTCATTTGCGCCGCCATGCAAGTTACCACGTAAGGATCCGATAGCGCCTGTAATACAAGAGTGGATATCAGAGAGGGTAGAGGCACATACGCGTGCGGTAAAGGTTGACGCATTGAACTCGTGCTCAGCGTACAAGATAAGTGAGACGTTCATCACTTTGGTATGGAGCTCATTTGGCTTCTCACCTTTTAACAGATGCAAAAAGTGACCGCCGATAGTGTCGTCATCCGTTTGGGTCTCGATACGCTCGTTATCATGCGTGAAGCGATACCAGTAGTTGATGATAGATGGGAATACCGCGAGCATGCGATCGGTCTTATCGTTCTCTTGCTCAAAGTCGGTTTCGGTCTCAAGATTACCCAGCATTGAGCAACCAGTACGCAGTACATCCATTGGATGAGCATCTGCTGGAATACGCTCTAATACGTCTTTAAGCGCTTGCGGTAGACCGCGCAGTGTTTTGAGCTTGGCTTGATAATCATCTAGCTCACTTTGAGTGGGTAGATTGCCATAAAGTAGCAAGTATGCCACTTCTTCAAAGATACATTTCTCTGCCAAGTCTGACACATCATAACCACGATACGTCAGACCTGAGCCTGATTTACCAACGGTAGATAGTGAGGTTTTGCCTGCAACCTGACCGCGCAATCCTGCGCCTGAGAGTTCCTTTTTTGCTGCCATAATACATTCCTTTTTGGTGGCTTGGTGGTACAGTGAATTGACTTACTAACATAGACTTACGAATGCTGTTTTATTTGCTATCGGCAAATAATTTATCTAGCGTTTGCTCAAACTCATGATAGTTTAAGAAATCATATAACTCCATACGCGTTTGCATGGTATCGACGACTTTTTCTTGCGTGCCGTCATCGAGTAGATGCTGATAGACATTAAGCGCCGCTTTGTTCATCGCACGAAACGCAGATAGAGGGTAGAGCACCATATCGACACCCACGCCATGAAGTTGCTCAGTGGTGTAGAGGTCAGTCTGTCCAAATTCTGTCATATTGGCAAGGACAGGAATGTCGAGTACGTCGGTAAATTTACGATACATCTCGATATCGGTCAAGGCTTCGGCGAATATCATGTCCGCACCTGCCTCAGAGAATGCAACGGCGCGCTCAACAGCGGCATCCAAACCTTCAACAGATAGCGCGTCAGTACGAGCCATCACTACAAAATCAGGGTCTGTTTTGGCGTCAAGAGCCGCTTTTAGACGATCGACCATCTCTGAGATGCTGACGATTTCTTTATTAGGACGATGACCACAGCGTTTTTGGGCGATTTGATCTTCGATATGCACCGCCGCCACGCCAGCTTTTTCCATTTTTTTGACACTCTGACTAATGTTAAAAGCGCCGCCCCAACCGGTGTCAATATCGACTAGTAACGGGGTATCTACGGCATCTGTAATACGGCGCGCATCTTCTAAGACGTTATCAAGGCTCGTCATACCCAAGTCTGGCAGACCAAAAGAGGCATTAGCAACGCCGCCACCTGAGAGATACAAGGCTTTATGACCCACTTGAGTGGCCATCATCGCTGTATAGGCATTGATGGTGCCGACGATTTGTAGCGGTAAGTTATTATTGTTCTGCTCTTTCATCGCACTGCGAAAGCGTGCGCCAGCTGATGATGACATAGTAGTATCCTTGCGTAGAGGGTAGGCTTATGATTGCCCAAATTTAAAATAGAAATTGTAAAATGATTGAATCTTTATCGACTTAGAGTACACTTAATCACTGACATTGAAAAGTCTTAAAATCATCTATTATTAAGTTAATAATGAATTTAAGTGTAACTAAGCTAATAGTATGCAATTTATGGATGATGTTATCTATTTGTTAGTGTTCAGCCGCTTATAGTATTCACATTACCCAAAATAGGTATGAGATATTTATGATTTATTTACATTTGGTTACATCTATCTTAATTCAACTGTTTTGATTTCATAGTCGTTACGTATTTTTATAAACAAAAAAGGTCTCACTAACGACGATAGTGAGACCTTTTTTATCGATAAGCTCTGTTTTGACGTTATAAATTTAGCCAAATAAACCTGCTAAGTTGGCTAAGAATAACAGCGCAAAACCGCCTAAAAACAGCAAGCCTGCGATAGAGTAGGCGTTCATGCCAGCGGACATTTTTTTGTGGCCTTTTACTAGTGAGTAATTAAGCCAGCCAAAAATCGGCGCTGAGACAAAGGCGGATATCATCGCAAACTTGAGCATAGCGCCTAGTTGTCCGGTAAAGAAGGTAATGATAACCAGACCACCACCGATGGCGTAGGTTGTCCAAAAGGCGACCTGTTTTTTGTTAATCTCGCTCTCGCCCTTCAGCAGACGCCAGCATTCAGCATTAGCGCGGCCATAGCCATCAGCGCAGGTAATCGTCGTGCCAAACATACACATAAAGGCGACAAAGGCGACGAGCAGACGCGACCACTCACCGATAGTGGCGGTATACATGTTGATCAGCTGATTGATATAAGCGCCGCCAACCAGTTCAATCTCTTGTCCTGACCCATACTGGACAAACACGCCAAGCGATAAAAAGAACAGCGCCAAAATAGCCGAGACCAAAAAGCCGACGTTAAAGTCGAGCAGTCCTTGACTATAAGTGGTGTTGTCTGCTTTTCTTTTGGCAGAGGTCCACATCGAGGTGATAGCGGCAAACTCAAGCGGTGCTGGCATCCAGCCCATCAGCGCGACAATAAAGCCAAGTGTTGCCAAGTTCCAAGGCGAAGCGGCTACAAAATCAGCGGTCATCACTGTAGGCTTGCCCGCCGCAATAGCGACGGCGGTAACCGTTGCTAGTGTCAGCGCAATCATAATCCATTTGGTCACGCCGTCTAATAGCTTGTAGTGTCCGGCGATCAAAAACACCCAGCAGACGACTACAATAATAAGCGATAACCCTATGGTTGAGAGCCCCAAGGACGCAGGTAGCATAAAGCCAAGTATGACCGCTGCAATCAAAGATACTGCGCCTGTGCTAATGACTGCTGATAAGATAGAGAGAATAAAGTATACCCAGAGATAAGCCTTTGAGCGCTTGGCATAGCCTGCGATGAGACTCTCACCTGTGTCATAGACGTATTCGGTACCGAAGCGAAAAAACGGATATTTAAAGACGTTGGCAAGGATAATCATAATCGCCAGTTGCCAGCCATATATCGCGCCTGCCTGCGTCGATGATATAAGGTGTGAGCCGCCAATAGCCGCAGTCGCCATCAAGATACCTGGCCCAAAGATTCGCCAGCTAAAGCCCTCGTTTTGCGGTGGATTTGCCGCGTTGTTTATGGATTGTGTGGTCATGTGTGCCTCAGATCGTCATACAAATATCAGCAGACTGTAGCATACCTATCAAGACGCAAGCTATGCAAAGTTTTGCCTTATTAGTAAACATCTGGGCATAGTTGAGGTAGAAGTATAGTTTAGTTTGAACTTATAACTTGGCTTGAACTTAGTTATGTTATTTATACAAACTGCTGACGACGGTAGGTAATACCGCGCTGCTCATACACCTCATAGATAGCAGCTAATAGATCAGGCGCTTTTGGGTGGACAACGTCTCTAAGAGTATGCAGATAGATAGGGGACGTGACGTTTTCGTGCATCAACCGCTGATAGCTGATTTGCTCTGCACGTACGGTTTGTAAGCTTGCAGGTACTAAAGTAATGCCTTCACCTGCTGCAACCAAGCTGAGCGCCACTTGTAGATCACTGACCTTAGTCGTCATCAGCGGCGTGATACCGTACTGCGCAAACAGATGTAAGAGTGGCTCAGTTATGGGCGCACTATCGTCTGCTACAGACTGCTCTATAGGCGCAGGTAGCGGCAGATGGGTTTGGTGATAGAGGATTAAGCGATTATTGACCAAATCTATTAAGCGCTGATCGCGGGTGTCGGCTAGGGGATGGCTTTTGGGCAGGGCCACCATATAGCGCTCATGTCGCAGCAATATCTGCTGAATCCAAGGGTCTTGATGCGCAAAACGTCCCATACCGACATCGATATCCCCACTTTTGAGCGCCTCTATCTGCTGATATGAGCTGATGTCCTTGAGATTGACCTCAATATCGGGATAACGCCGTTTAAGGGCGGCGATAATCTCAGGTAGCAGCCCGTACAATACAGAGGGCACAAAACCGATATTGAGCGCTTTGCTTGGCCCAGATAAGCGTTGGGTCATACTGGTAATGGTCGCCATCTCTATGAGTAGCACGCTGATTTTGTCATAAAAAAACCGTCCAGACTCTGTCAGTTGTAGCGGCCGATGATAGCGATCAATCAGCTCGACCCCTATGTCCGTCTCCAATTGCTTGAGCATACGACTAAGACTGGGCTGAGAGATACCTGTGGTACTCGCCGCCAAGCTAAAACTCTGACAATCAGCGATAGCGATAAAAGCGTTGAGCTGTTTGATATCCATGTGGTGCACTCTTAAGGTAGAAGTTGGAGCAAAAGACAGTAGGGCGCTAGCTTAGTTTGGGGCGCTGGCATAGTTATTGCTTATTTGCTTAAGCAAGGATAAGCCTATCTAAATTCTAACAGTAAAAATGCCGTGGTGCGCTATGAGTGATTTAAATAAGAACAATACCCAAGATATAAAGGTGTCAGATAATGTGGAGTCAGAATCTATTTATAGAGATTTAAATGAAGATGAGCTCAGTTTTTTTAGCGATGAATTTGAAAAAGAGCAACAAGCGCTTCATGCCAGTACCAATACTCCTGTGCATAATGAGACTCGTATCCACAATAACCGAGTATTAGATAGTCAAGACCAACCTGCAACTCTCGATATCAATGATAAAATATCGGCGCATCTAGCAAATAAAGCTCATAAAGATAAAGAAAACAACAAAGTAGCGAAGAATAGCAAAACAAATAGTGATACCAAAAGTCTAGTTATGATCGGATTGATCGCCGCGCTGCTAATGAGTGCTACCGTAGCCGCCGCCATAGTCATCCTAAATATTACTGGAAAAACAGATATCATGAGTGTGTTCTCAGGCGACACCCTAACAGAAGAGGTCTCGCCCGTACCCAACGATGAAGCGGTGATCATTGCTGAAAACGATGTAGATAACGAGTCAACCACAACCACAACCACTAACGACATAGAAGTTGAATCTACACCCGCACAGCCCGCTGACCCGAGCTTGAATAATGCTACTCAAGCAGATGATCAGCCGCAGCCTGCACAGGTACCTAATGCTGCTGAAAACCAGAACACAACTCAAAATATGGTTCAAAACACAGATAAGAACACCCAGATGAGCCTTGAGGAGTTTATGCAAGAGTCTGAGGTCACCTTGTATCGCGATACTTCGCAATAAAAATAAGGCAATTTATTCTGCATCAGGCAGTTTTGATTGTTATTGTTTTCTTTCGCTGATATTTCAGACCACAAAAAAAGCAGATACTAATTAAAGTACCTGCTTTTTTTCAAATAGGATCGAACCTCTACGACTGCTGCGGGGTAATCAAATACTTCTCGCCAGTCGCTTGTTTGCCATAAGCGGCGATAGACTGTAAATGCAGAACCTCAGGCAATGACACTTCATGAGTATAGCTGCTGGCAAAGGTGGTTGTGATCTCATCGGCCACTCGCTGACGCATTTTCATAACGGTCTTGGTGCCGAGTTTACCAAGCGCGTTGAACAACAAGAAACCGCCAACGCCCCAAGCAAAACCAAAGTTGCGGTTTAGAACGATAGGTCCGCGATTTAAAGCGCCATAGACATAGACTTGCTTAAAGGTATTAGAGCCATAGACGCTGTATTCTTCAACATCATGAGTGATCGCCGCTTCCATACAGTTGAGGATATCGCTGGTTAGTTGACCACCGCCGATAGGATCAAAGGCAATCGTAGCGCCTGTCTCGATAATCGCTGCGGTCAAATCGTCAAGGAATGACTCACTGCTAGAATTAACCACATATTTTGCGCCCATATCACGTAGCAAGGTTTCTTGCTCATCTTTACGCACGATGTTGATTAAATCAATACCATCAGCCATACAGATACGGTTGAGCATTTGACCTAAGCTTGAGGCGGCAGCGGCATGAATGATCGCTTTGTGACCTTCAGCGCGCATGGTTTCAGTCATTGCAAGGGCAGTTAGTGGATTAACAAAAGAGGATGCGCCTTCTTTAGCGGTTGTACCTTCTTTTAATTCCAAGCAGCTTTGCACATTGACGCAGTGATATTGACGATACGTACCGCCGCCGATGACTGCAACGGTTTTACCCATTAAGGCTTGCGCGGCGGGTGACGAGCCTGCGGCAACGACCGTGCCTGCGCCTTCATTGCCGACAGGGGTGTCTTTACCCACGCGGGTTTTGACCGCTGGCATGAACTTGGCAGGGACGTCTGCTGTGATCACTGGGTTTTGATCGTCGCCTGATTGCGCGGCGGTAGACATGTCAGCGACGCTAAATAAAATCGCTAAATCAGAGGGATTTAGTGGCGCCGCTTCAATACGTACGACAACTTCATCGTCACTTGGCTGCGGCATGCCGATATCTTGCAACGATACGGTGAGTTTGTTGTCGTCGCTGATAGTAGAGATGAGTTGTAAGTTTTTATCGCTCATGGTGTTGCTCCTGCAAATGATTAAAAGAATAAGACCAAGTATTTATGTTGATCATAGAGGGTTTGTTATTTAAATAAGCCATTATTTAGTTTAGCTTAGCGCTACTTAGCTTAGCGCTACTTAGTATTAGCAGCTTTGATCTGAGCCTGCACGTATTGCATAAATTCAGGCATGTTGGTTAGGCGATCTACATCCACTCTCTTCGCGATATCAGATTGACTCATAGTCTCATTCCACTCTGTCATACCTGATATCTGCGCCATAATATCCCAGTCAAGCTGTCGGGCTGCAAAGGCGCTAACGATAGTATTGACGTAGTACAGGTAGATATCAGCCATAGTAAAGTGCTCGCCTGCAACCCAAGGTGAGAACTGACTCAAGTGATTTAAGGCGATAATACCGCGCTCTAATACTTGACGCACCTCCATAGCGATAGGCTTAGGCACTTGCGTACCTGAAAAAGTAAAAGGTATCAGGCGACGGCTTGGCAACTCAAAATACAGCTCCGCTATCTTCATAATTTGGCGTATCGTTGCGCGCTCTTTAGCATCGGCAGGATATAGCGGTGTGTCAGGGTAGGTCTCTTCAATAAAGTCACAAATCACGCTCGATTCTGATAGATTAAACCCATCAGGCATGGTGATAGCAGGCACTTTACCGACTGGACTGACGGCTAGTAACTCGTCACTACTGGGGTAGACTAAGTTTTCTTCAAAGGGAATCTCTTTATATAAAAGAGCGTGTTTTACTAAGTTGTAATAGTTGCTCGCAGCAAATCCGTGCAAAGTTATCATAAGTCGTTTTCCGTTATTGATGTTTTTTAATAGTCAAAGCGTTTTTGACATCCCTGTATCGAATACGTCTTAGCATCTGTACTCGCTAAATCAAACCTATTATTACTGGTTTTAATAAGCTTGTATATGCATATAAACGTGAATCACTATTGCTTTTATGACAATAATAAGGCGAAAATGGATAGATACGTGCAATTAAAGCGGTAAAAGGAGAGGGGAGTTGGATCAACTGCGAGCCATACGCTATTTTTGTAAAGTCGCTGAAACTGGCAGCTTTACCAAGGCGGCAAAGGCGTTTGGGGTGCCACCATCGTCGCTGTCAAGACGTGTGGCTGATTTAGAAAAGAGTCTGGGCGCAACCTTATTAAAGCGCTCAACCCGCATTGTCAAAATGACAGAAGTGGGGCAAATTTACTATAACGATGTGCAGCAGATACTCAGTCAGCTCAAACAAAGTTCAGAGACCGTCCAGAGTTATCAAACCACGCCAATGGGCCGGCTGCGCATTAGCTCCATGGTCGGCTTCGGTGAAAAAATCCTGCTGCCATTGTTAGATGAATTTAGCGCGCTGTATCCAAAGATTGTCTTAGATGTAAGCTTAAGCGATGAGCTGTCCACCCTTGGGCGTGATGACGTCGACATTGCCATTCGCGGCGGTTATGCGCCTAATGAGCGCGTACTGGCGATAAGACTTATGGACAATGGTTTTATCCCTGTCGCAGCGCCAAGTTATCTAGATAACTATGGCACGCCCGAAGACGCAATGGCATTAAAACAGCATCAAGGCTTGTATTTTAAAGCGCCAACAGGGCCAACGCCTTGGCTTTGTTATATAGATAATCAGTGGCATGATGTCTCAGGGCCTGCGGTCGCCATATCTAATAACGGGCCGTGGCTGGCAAAAAAGGCTTGTAGCGGTGACGGTATTTTGATGTCTACGCGCTGGGCGTTAGCCTCATATCTGGAGTCAGGGCAGCTCATAGAGCTAAAGTTTACGCATCCATTAGCGATTACTCAGCAGGCAGATATGGCTGTTTATCTGTTATACCAAAAACAGCGCTACTTGGTACCCAAAGTCAAAGCTGCGGTGGATTTTTTGGTTGAGAGAATAAAAGTGGTTAATGAAAAATAAGGAGATAGTTATGAGTAGAGCACCAGTAGCAGTTGTCATTGGCGCAGGCGACGCCACTGGCAGCGCGGTTGCCAGGCGTTTCGCTAGAGAAGGATTCACCCTATGCGTGACTAGAAGGACTGCTAATAAACTAAGCACGTTAGTTAGTGATATTGAGGCCGCTGGTGGTATAGCTATACCATTTGGCTGTGATGCTCGCGTAGAGCAAGAGATGGTCGCGCTGTTTGCTCATATTGAGCAAGATGTTGGCCCGATTGAAGTTGTGGTGTTTAATATTGGTGCAAATGTACATTTCTCCATTTTAGAGACTACAGAACGCGTCTATCGAAAAGTATGGGAAATGGGCGCATTAGCTGGGTTTTTGACAGGTAAGGAAGCGGCAAAAGTCATGTTACCGCGCCAAAAAGGCACCATTATCTTTACTGGTGCGACGGCATCATTACGAGGTGCTAGTGGGTTTTCAGCTTTTGCGAGTGCTAAATTTGCCCTGCGAGCACTGGCACAAAGCATGGCGCGCGAGCTTGGGCCAAAAGGCATACACGTAGCGCACACTATTATCGATGGGGTTATCGATACTGAATTTGCTCGAGATAACTTTGCTGATCTCTATGCGCTCAAAGATCAAGGCGCAATACTAAATCCAGAACATATCGCCGAGCAGTATTGGCAGCTGCATTGTCAGCCAAGAGATTGCTGGACACATGAGATGGATCTACGTCCTTGGATGGAAACCTTTTGAAGTTGATGAATCATTAGAGGATGTATTAAACTCTATACAAAGATAAGACGGCAAGTATGGCTTGCCAGATAGTTAGCCATTAACGGTCTGTAATAGTGTTTATTTAACATAATATACATTATGCGAAAACAAACCAATGGCTTTTAGGGCTGCGTACATATTCTTTACTAACCGCTATTTGCAAATATTGTTTTTATAGAACTTATTTAAAAGAACTTACTCAAACCTTTTACAACGAACACGCTAACTTTAATTTAATGAGCGACAACTTTTAATTAAATACTCCCGTAAAGATGTGCCGTCGCTATCCAAAATGACATCTGCTATCTGGCAGACACTCTCATCGCACGCTAACTCATAATACACCTGATTAGACACATCATCGACTTGCGCTAAATTGACTTGAACCATTCCAGTTGTCGTCAGCGAAAACGTTTTGTCTTGCGTATAGTCAGGATCTTGCGAGCGCCACAGTACATCATAGCCAATATGACAAGATACTTGCTCTTTATCAAAATACTCTTGCTCAAGTTGCATAGCAACCTGTAGCTCTGAGTCGGCATATTGTTGCAACGTAGACGGATACTCTTGTCCTTGATTACGGCTATCTTGCTCGTACATTTTAGCAATCGTATCTACTTTTAATGCAAAAGCCATCTGTAGCGGCTCCGTTAAGTTGGCGCTCGCGGTTACTGCCAAGACTCCTGTTATTAACAATCCTACAGCTAAAAAAATCGATTTTTGCATGGTATCCTACGTTTATGGTATCTTAATAGTTATATTCATAAAAACAAATAAAAAAGCTATCACTACCCATAAGCAACATTCTATAAGTAGCATCATTTAGGTTAAGTGCACAATTGCTATATTCACATAACGATAAGGATATTATTATGATCTCATCTGGTTTTAATGTATCTCGCCCTTATCTCAAATCTCTATTGGCTGGAGCACTCTTTGCGTCCCTTATTGTGACTGGCGGCTGTCAACTCTCAGCTGAGTCAAATATGGCGACGTCGTCAAATAATGCGTCCACAAACTCTGATATGAGCCAGCAAACCCTTATACAGCAAGCAATGCGCATTCAGCGGGCACTGGCTAATAACGACTATGCTAGAGTTGCTGATGATATCCATCCCACGCGTGGCGTGCGTTTTTCTATGTATGCCTACATTCAACCTGAGTCTGACAAAGTATTTAGCCGCGAGCAATACACGCAGTATCTTGATGAATCCAATGTGCGCTTCACTTGGGGTCAAAAAGACGGCACTGGCGATATATATGTCACGCCACTGCCAGATTACCTCAAAGACTGGGTAAAAGCGGACTATTTCAACGATCAATCAACGACTACCAATGCAACCGCTGCCGTAGGCAATAGCATTAACAACTTAGATCGTATATATCCAAACTCAGAGTACGTTGAGTTTTACAACCCTGGGGTCAATCCTGAATACGGCGGTCTGGACTGGCGCGCGCTACGGCTGGTGTTCGATGAGTATCAAGGCCGCCGCTACTTGGTCGCTGTCATAAGTGATCAATGGACGACGTAAGGTTTGATTTATATGCTAATTTTAATAAAAAGGGCATGGCGTCGATAGTGATACCCTGCCCTTTTTTATCGCTATAGAGTTATCCTGTGCTATAGATCTACCTTAAAAGGTCAGATTGGCATCTGTTTAAAGAATTTGACCATAATGTCATAAATATCAGGATAGGCATCAACCAGCTTTTGCGGGGTCTCAAAAAACACTTCGCTTAGCACCGCAAAGAATTCGGCAGGATTGGTCGCGCCATATCGATCGAGACCTGATTTGCGATGTTTTTGGAAGTCCTCAAAATCGCGGCTCATAATGGAAGTCCAGCGCTCAGGATCCATATCAGGTTGCATGGGCGGGAAGCCATTAGTGCGCCCATTTAACATATCGAGCTTATGTACAAACTCATGAATGACGACATTATGTCCATCGCGCTCGCCTGAATGCTTGGCATCTTTCCAAGACAGTATGACAGGCCCGCGTAGCCACGCCTCCCCGCTACGATGCTGCTGGCCCTCGTGCACGATACCGGCCTCATCGACCGTTTTGGTGATACTTTTATACGAGCCTGCGTAAATGATGACTGATGACCAGCCTGCGTACCAGTCAAGACCCAGATTGAGAATCGGCAGGCAGGCTTGTAGCGCAATCGATTGCCTAACCTTATCGGTAATCTCAAAGCCCTGCGCGCCAGTGATAGACTTGTCTGCCAAAAATAACGTCGCCAGCTCAAATAGTCTTGCCAGCTCATCGTCGTCTAAACGATCAAGAATAACAACGAGCTGCGCCGCTTGCGCCCAGTCATCTTGGCTATATTTACTATTGTCCAGTACACGCTGCTCACGCCACTCTTTTATCATCTCAAACATTTATATTATCCTTGCCTTATCGCTAATAGAGAAATTTTGCTTTTAAACTTAAATATTATTAGTACTAGTCTAATGGTAATGAAGTTAGAGTTTCAGAGTGATAGCAAGCAACTTAGCGCTATACTTATTGATCGCGCCCAAATAATACTGTCATCTGTGCCTGTGAGAGCCAAACAGTATCCGCGTCAAAGCGTACGTCAACTCTTGCTTGACCATCGATACTTTGATAACTCTCTATTTTATTGTGCAAACCTAAGTCATTACTATTTATCGTCATTACTATTTATCACTGTCATTGTTTGACGGTTATACTTTAAGATTGACTTAATAGTAGCACTTTAACTTGTGGTGTTCGTTTAAATATTGATATGCATAGCGCAGTATAGTGAACACTTAACAATAATAATCAAGGAGAAAATCATGCCAATAGTCAACGTACAAGAATTCCAAACCAATAAAGCCGATATTACTCAGTCGCGTATCATTGAAACGAGATGCCAGCCGATCACTGATGGCGAAGTACTGCTCAAGATCGACCGCTTCGCCTTTACCGCCAATAACATTACCTACGCGGTGATGGGCGATTACCTGCGCTATTGGCAGTTTTTTGCGCCCAGTGGCGATAACCCTGAGCACTGGGGCATTATTCCTGTTTGGGGCTTTGCCGATGTCATCGAGTCAAATAATGATGGTATCCTTGTCGGCGAACGGCTATTTGGTTATTTCCCACCCGCCACTACCCTTGTGATTAAGCCTGTGCGCGTAAGTGGCTCAAGTCTTATGGATGGCAGTGATCATCGCGCGCATCTGCCACCAAGCTATAACTTATATCAGCGCGTCACTTATGAAGCAGGTTACGACCGCGCTTATGACAACCCACGCATGTTACTTGCCGTGCTGCATCTCACCGCGTTTTGTATTCAGGATATGCTGGCGAGCAATGACTGGTATGGAGCTGAGCAAGTCGTTATTATCAGCGCCTCTAGCAAGACCAGCATCGGCTTGGGATATGGACTAAGTAATGACACAGATGCGCCAACCGTCATCGGTCTGACCTCAAATCGTAACTTAGACTTCGTACAGTCCATAGATGCCTACGATACGGTGCTCAGCTACGACGATATCGAACAGATTGACACAAATACTCCGACCGTCATCGTCGATATGTCCGCCAATACTGAGGTGCTTAGTCGCTTGCATACGCATTTGGGCGACAACATGCGCTTTACTAGTAACGTTGGACTGACGCATTGGGATGAGCCGCGTCAAGCTGAGGGCATCATCACGCAGCGCAGCGAGCAATTTTTTGCGCCAAGTCAAATTCAAAAGCTAATGAAAGAATGGGGCGCTGACCAGTTTAACGAGCGCTCAACGCGCTATATCATGGACTGTGCTGCCAAGACCAGTTGCTGGCTAAAGATCAAAGAGCTGGACGGCGTAACGGGATTGTCGGATGTCTATGCTGATGTTTGCGAGGGCACGATACCCGCTGATGAGGGGTTAATCGTTGTGATGTAATTAAAAGTTAAATGTAGTCAGAGCTAAGTGATCAGACTAAGTCGCTACACTTATACTCAACGCGTCCAGCCCTCTGCCTGCAAATACGCATGCAGCCCCTCTGCAAAGTAGCGATAACCTGCGGCGTTGGGATGAATCTGGTCTGATTTGAGTTTATCGCTTGATATCACCTCCGACCAGCGTTTGCTATATAGTGGTACGTTTTCGCTTTTGGCAATTTGCTTATAGATAGGATTATCGCTCGCTCTACCGAACAAGGCGCTGGTGCTAAAATACGGCTGGGCGATAAGAATGACGGGAATGTCAGCGGCTTTTAGTTGCTCAATAGCCAGAGTGATATTGGCGCTCGTCGTCCCTGATTGCACGCGCCTGAGCACATCGTTGCCACCGACGCCCAGCAGTACCAGATCAGGGTCAAGCGTAATAACCTGATCGATACGTGCCAGCACATCAGCTGAGGTATTGCCATTGACGCCTGCGTTGATGACCTGCCAGCCTGTCAGCCCTGTCAATACGCTAGGATAATTGTTCTGCGGCGTTGTGCCATAGCCATAAGTGAGCGAATCGCCCAAAGCTACAACGCGGCTACCTGCTGGTAAGACTTGCATATCATACTCCTGACTACAGCCTGTCGCCAAGCTGAGCGCTAAGATAGGCAACGCCCAGGATGCCGTTAGTCGTCTCATGTCTTAACCCTTAAGCGCTAGCATATTCACTCAGAAACTTGGAAGTCAACACTCAGAAGATTAGAAATTTTTTCACTAAACATTCTAATATTTACGCCATCGTCTAACATCCAGTACTTAATATCTAAGCTAGTATTTATTTTACGTGTATGGGCTTCATATCCGAATTCATCACGTAAGGAGCTTAGCATCATATCTTTTGTGTAATAACACTTGTCCCACTCTATACAGTGCAACTTTACGGCTTCTAAATTATTGTCTTTAAAGAAGAAAAGCACCTTAAAGTAAGTGTCGAAGAGTTTATATTCATCAATTACCAATAAAGGTTCTATGTCATCAGACCTTCCAGAAATTGAAAGATACTCCTCCCTTTCTTCAATATTTGGAAAAATTTTCTGAACTTCACTTGTACTCATACCTTTTTCAGCACCATGCCATAGCTCTTGTCCATAAGCTGGTAGAACCAAAAACAGGAAAGTACATGAAATAAAATAACGTAGCATATTTATTTTTGGGCTAAAAAATTTATTCATTGTTTGAAATTTACCGAATTTTAAGACTGAATGAAAGTTAAAACTAATCATATATTGAAAACTACACCACTTCAATCGCATCGATCTGCTGCATCATCCTACGCATAATCGCCGTTATCTGACAAAAATACACCCTAAAAACAAACATTTAATATAAAACCTCTGTTGTGCTTATCCCTATAGACGCGTTATAGTCAAAGCGTACAGGATGCTGATGCGCCATTAGACCCGTCAGTTATCGAACCCATGACTTTACCAAGGATGCGTGAGGTATTTATGAATAAAGAAGCGACCCAATCTCAAAACCAGAGCCAAAGCCAAGACAAGAATGACGACACTAAAGGGACTCAGAGCCAGACCACGACAGAGGCCAAAGCGACTACTAGTGCTGCCAATACAAAAGCGCCCGCCAAATCCAATAAACCACCCCAACCCTTTGATGAATTAAAGGTCAATAAAGATGAGTACCGCCCCGTCGCGCAAGCAGTTGGCGACTGGCTCGATGACATCAGTATCGATGCGCTTAATCATCTCAACGAGCAAGCGGAGAATATCTTTTATCGTAAAGGCGTGACATTCACGGTCTATAGCGATGCCAAAAACATCGAGCGCATGATACCGTTTGATATTATTCCGCGTATCATTGCCGCCAGCGAATGGCAGCAGATAGAGGCTGGGTGTAAGCAGCGTATCACCGCTTTGAATGCGTTTTTGCATGATATTTATCACGAGCAAGCTATTATGAAAGCGGGCATCGTCCCAGACAGCTACGTCTATGCTAGCGGCTGCTACGAGCCGTGGATGATGGGTATTGAGCTGGACAAGCCTATTTACTCACACATCAGTGGTATCGATTTGATCCGCGATGAGAGCGGTAAGTTCTGTGTATTAGAGGACAATTTGCGCACGCCCTCTGGCGTCTCTTATATGCTTGAGAGCCGAACTATCTCTGAGACGCTACTGTCTGATCTATTTATGCAAACGCCGATATTGGGCGTGAGCGACTACCCGCAGCGCCTCAAAAAATGTCTTGCCAGCTCAACGAGCAAATACGATCCACAGATTGTCATCCTAACCCCAGGACGCTTTAATAGTGCCTACTATGAGCATGCGTTTTTGGCGCATGAGATGAGCGTGCCGCTGGTGCACGGTTATGACTTGGTGGTTGAGGATAGCAAAGTCTATATGCAAGGCATACGCGGTAAGGTACAGGTCGATATCATCTATCGCCGTATCGATGATCCCTTTATCGACCCATTAGCGTTTCAGTCCAATTCTATCCTTGGGGTATCAGGTCTTATGAGTGCCTATCGCGCAGGCAACGTGGTCATTGTTAATGCGCCCGGTACTGGCGTCGCTGATGACAAAAGTCTCTATCCGTTTGTGCCTGATATGATTGAGTTTTATTTGGGTGAAGAGCCAATCCTGCCCAATATCGAGACCTTTCAGTGCCGTAAGCCTGATGAGCTCGCCTACGTGCTCGACAATCTAGATAAGCTGGTCGTCAAAGAAACCCAAGGCTCAGGCGGCTACGGGATGCTGATTGGACCGACCTCAACCAAGCAAGAGATTAGCGACTACCGTAAGCGCTTACTTGAGAATCCAGCAGGCTTTATCGCCCAGCCGACTATTTCACTCTCCACCAACCCTACTGCCGTCAGCGACGGTATCGCGGTATCGCGCCGCGCCATATCGATCTGCGCCCCTTTATCTTAAGCCACGGTGATGGCTCTGTCGATATCGTGCCAGGCGGTCTGACCCGCGTGGCGATGGTTGAGGGCTCACTGGTCGTCAACTCCTCACAAGGCGGCGGTATCAAAGACACTTGGATCATCGATGACAGTCAATTATCAGCTGATGGTTTGGCAACTAGTACTAGCCAATCCTCTGAGCTAAGTACGCTTGAGAGCACCTTTGATAGTATCGCTAAGTATGACAACCATGCCAATTACTATGATCGCGTGCAGCCGACTGAGGCCGGCTTTGAGGATCTCGATGATGCGCCGATGATACTACTGCTATCAACTAGTAGTTATCTGGTATGGCTGGGGCGCTATAGCGAGCGCTTGTACTGCTACGACAATATCATGAAAAAGCTCATCAAAGGCGACCTCAAAAAGCCGCAAGTACAACATCTGATCACAAGATTAGGGTTCGATGCTGATGCTAGCGAGTCCATGAAAGTGATGCGGGCGCAGCTGATACATGATTTGGGTAATCTTAAGATACCAAGCGTGGTGGCCTCAATTGAGACTAATGTGCAAGAGGCCAAAGGTGTTATCGGTAAAGATACCGCCGAGCTATATAATCTGATTAAGCGTCTCTCTAACGCTGGCACTTACCGCGCCGCCACTTTGCAGCTGCATGCCTGTAACGCGGCGATGAAGCAAGAGCATCCAACTGTGACTTGTTTTTGGCAGCTTGGGCGCTACTTTGAGCAATTAGAGCGCGCAGTATTACTCGGTGAAGACGTCACTCAATTAAGTCTAGAGTTTAAGCACTGGATCAACCAGCTGCCAGAGAATACACGCTGGCGTGAGCTGACTCGCTTGACCAATCAGATGATTCGCTCCAAGGCGTTTAATGATTTTAAACTGATCAGTCGCGAGTTCAACATTATCTTGCAACAAGGGGTTTAAAGCCGTTATATATGTACTACTAATAACAAAATAATAAGAGGACAATATGAAACTTCAAATCAGTCATCAGACCAATTACTATTATGGCGAGCAGGCGCAGCGCAGCGTACAGTATATCCGTATGACACCTATGAATCTGCCGCATCAAACCATTCATCGCTGGGATGTGCTATTGCCCAAAGTCGCAACCAACCTAAAGGACGGTTTTGGTAATGAGTGGCTCACTTTGAGCCGTAACGAGACCCATGATAATTTGCAAATGCAGGCCTCAGGTATCGTTGAGATCAATACTGATACCGAGCGCTTAGAGGACTTAGCGCATGTCCCCTACTTGCTGTTTACAGTTCAAAGCCCGCTGACTCAATGCTCAGAGGCCATGCGTGAGTTTGCCGCGCCATTTTTGCAAAATGTCACTCACGAGAGCCTCAAGACTTTGGCTAATGAGCTGATTATGATTATGCCTTTTGTCAAAAACGTCACGCATGTCGGCACCACCGCAAGCGAGGCGTTTGAATTAAAGGCAGGCGTCTGTCAGGATCATACCCATGTATTTTTGAGTCTACTGCGAGATCAACAAATCCCCGCCCGCTACGTCTCAGGCTATTTGTATGACGACACCGAAAACCATATGGCAAGTCACGCTTGGGCAGAGGTGTACTTAGATGGTTACTGGTATACTTTTGACATATCCAATCAAGCGTTTGCCCCTAACTCACACGTTTATGTCGCTATCGGGCGTGATTATCTAGACACCGCGCCAGTACGCGGAGTGCGTATGGGCGGCGGTTATGAGAATCTTTACAGTCAAGTCTTGGTCACACGGTTATCATAACCCCCTATTTAATTATTAACGTAAAGGAGTATATATGACTTATTGTGCCGCCATCCGCTTAGAGGATGGCTTGTTGTTTGCCAGTGATACCCGTACCAATGCAGGCGTCGATCACATCTCAACGTTTCGCAAGCTCTATCAATATGGCGTTGAGGGCGAGCGCTTTATGGTACTACAAACAGCAGGCAGCCTTGCCACCTCGCAGGCGGTGTTTAATAAGCTACAAAACGATATCGATCAGCATAACGAGGGCAATATAAATACCGTCGCGACGTTATTTGATGCCGCGCAGATGGTTGGCGAGTGTATGCGCAGCGTTATGAATCACGCCAAAAAAGTGGCTAATGCCTCTGTCGATGGTGCGTTTACCAGCTCGTTTATGCTTGGCGGTCAAATCAAAGGCCAACCGAGCGAGCTGTACATGATATACCCACAAGGCAACTGTATCAGAGCGACTGAGGATACACCGTTTTTTCAATTGGGTGAGAGCAAATATGGCAAGCCTATTTTGGATCGCTCAGTTAAATTTGATACCGATATCAATCACGCAACCCAAGCCTTGATGCTCTCGTTTGACTCAACCATACACTCCAACCTCTCTGTCGGCATGCCGATCGATTTTGTCGTTTATCAAAACGATAGCCTTACCATGCCTAAAGGTCGCCGTATTGAGGCCGATGATGAACACTTTAACAAAATCAGCCGCGACTGGTCAGAGGCGCTACGCAATACGTTGATGGAGCTACCCGCCTGCCCTGAGGATTATTGGGATTAGGCGAGATCAGGGCTTTAGCGCTTAACATCTAGGGTGTACCCCGCGCATCAATCTCTTACTATTGATGCGCATCTCAAGAACCAACCTCAATACTTTTTTTACCAAACCTCAGCTTCACATTCGCCAGTATTAGTCCTGATAAAATAAGCACCATCGCCAGCATCTTCCACCAGGTTAGCGCCTCCCCTGTCAGTAGCACTGAGGTCGCCATACCAGATATTGGCACCAGCAGAGCAAATGGCATAACCTTTGAGGCGGTGTTTTGCGCCAGCAGATGCGCCCACAGTCCAAAGCCTATTAGCGTCGAGATATAGACGATAAACCCAAGCGATAGCCAAGACTTCATTGATGCCTGCGTGAATGTTACTAGCTGCCAAGCATCAGGCTCAAGTATCAAAGATGATAGCGTCAATATCACGCAAGCGATTAACCCGCCCCATACCACCAGAGCTAACGCTGATAATGCTGCTGATCTATTCGAGGTCTTGCTATTATTCATTGAGATAGCAGATGTCGTTGTGATCTGCTGCTTTGAGGCCTGTTTTGAAGCAATGTTGCCAAAGCTCCAACCTATCGCGGCAATCAAAATACAGATAAAGCCCGCCAGCGGCATATCACCGCCGAGGTTCAATGCAATCACCCCAAGTCCAAGTACACCGATCACCATCCCTACTATTTGCTTACCACTTACCGCCTCACCCAATAATAAAAAAGCCAGCAATACGGTGATAAAAATCTGCATTTGTAATAGTAGCGCTGTAAGTCCTGCCGATGCGCCTAGATGCATAGCGGTAAAGACAAAGGCGTACTGCAACACAAAGGTACCAATCGCATAAATAAATAAGGTGCGATTAAATTTGGGCGGCTTAAGAAACAGCACTAAGGGCACGGCAGTAAAGAAAAAACGCATGGCGGTGAGCATGAGTGGCGGAAAGCTCTCAAGTGACCATGCAATAAAGGTGAAGTTTACGCCCCAAATAAAGGCAACTAGGACAGCTAAAGCAATATGAATTGGGGTCATGTTAGTGTCCGATAGGTATTGTTTTTATAAAGTTTAAAATTTTATAAAGCCTAGAGTTTTACAAAGCTTAGAGCAAGGTCATCCACCCAGTGGTTTACTCTATCTATAGCTTTTGTTTTTGAAAAATAACACAAACAGGATAAAAAAAGCAGAGATAGCAATCGAAAAAACAAAGAATATGACATTGGTATTGATCCAACCAAAGTAGCTCAATATAGGCGCAGGCAAAAAAGCACCTAAGGTAGCAAACAGCGCAATGATAGTCTCATTAATCCCCTGAAATTTTAGTCTTTGCGGCCCTTGAATATTGCTTAGCAACGTAGAGCCTCCTGAATACGTAAAATTCCAACCTACGCCCAAAACGATCAAAGCAATATTAATATAAATAGTATCAGCAAAAAGTACAGGCAATAAGCAAGAGAGCGATATGAGTAAGAAGCCAAGTATAATGGTATTGACGCTATTAATAATATGAATCAATTTGGCGACAAAAAACGAAGGTAAAAACATCGCCAGCACATGCATCTGGATAGCGTAGGAGGCATAGTCAAAAGAATGACTTTGCTTTAAAAATAGTGACGACGCTATCATCATCAGATTCATGATGTAGTAGCCCAGCGCCCCGCCCAATATAGCGATGATAAGGGTATATTTTTTGACCGTCAGCGCATTCGAGACCGCTTTTGCATTTTGCGTACTACTCACATGCTGGGTGTTTGACTTGTGGTGATGGCTGTTTGATTGATTCCAATGATAAAGGATTACAGATAGCACAAGCGCTAAAACTGACAAGGATAAGTAGATCAAAGCGTAATCTGGTAAGTCCGATAGTTTGGCTAAATTTATCGCCAGTAGTGGCGCGATGATAGCGGCAAACACGCCGCCTGAGATGACCATTGAGGTCGCTTTAGCAATAAGCTCACCACTTAGGATATCTGTCGCGGCAAATCTATAAAAATTAGCCGTTGAAATAAACAGTCCTAATAAAAAATGGCTCAAGCACAAATACAAAAAGTTCTCATAAATTAATGATAAAAACCCAATAACGCCTGACAAGAATAAAAATAAAATACCCATCTTAAAAATACGATAACGACCAAACCTCTCCATCAGCTTTGAGAACATAACCGTGCTCAGTAAAATCGCCAAAAACTGCAATCCATAGGGGATGGTGGCGTAACTGACTTTTGGCGCTAATGTCAGTCCGACCAGCGCCGCCACCGTCACTGACAACACCGCTGTGGTCAAATTAATACTTTGAGCTACTAATAAAAAATAAACCTGCTTAGGTAGCTTATTGTGTTTTTGTATATCACTTTGCATATCTAGGCTCTTTTAGAGGATCAGTCAGATTGTAAAGGGTAAGTGAGATTAGACTTTGATCTGTCAGACTGACTTTACAACCAAAGCATACTACACCCAAACACAAAAAAAGCCAGAGACTAGCTTTCGCTAAATCTCTGGCTTTGGCTTGTACCTCTAACTAAATGAATCGCTTCATCTAGTTATTAGGTTTAGTTACTTAAGTGTAGCTGCTTAAGCTTAGTTACTTAAGCTTAGCTACTACGAGTTGCCACCACGGTTGCCGCTGTTTGAGCGACCGCCTGAGCGATTGGCTGGACGACCTTGGCTGCCACTTGGACGACCACGGCCTGTTGCCGCGCGATCACCGCGCGGTACGCCAGTACCATCACTGCGACCAGGGCCAGTACGTTTACCTTGATACGGCTTGCCACCAGAGCGCTCATTTGGCTTACCTGATGAGTCGCGCGGCTTACCTTGATAACCGCTGTCATTGCTGGCGCGCTGAGAAGTAGCAGCGCCACTTGACTTGCCTGCGTAACCGCCGCCATTGCCTGAGCGACCACGGCCGCTACCACCGCCGTTTGAGCGACCACGTCCACGTCCGCGACCTTTAGGCTTGTTCTCACTAGGTACGTACGTCTTTTTGGGCTCCATACCAGCGATGACGCAGACTTCCATTTTGCGATCAAGATAGCGGTTGATAGCATTAAGCTGCGGGCGATCATCCATGCTACATAAGCTGATAGCAACACCAGTACGACCCGCACGGCCACAGCGGCCAATACGATGCACGTAATCTTCGGTTTGACGCGGAAGATCATAGTTGATGACGTGTGATAATGCTGGCACGTCAAGACCACGAGCGGCGACGTCTGTTGCGACTAGGATTTTGCACTTGCCGTTACGCAGGTCTTGCACGATACGGTTACGCTTGCTTTGAGGTAGATCACCATGCAAGAAGCTGGCTTTATGGCCTTGCTCTTGTAGAGACTTGGCTAGTTTTTCAGTGCTGCGCTTAGTGGCGGCAAATATGATGATTTGCTCCATCTCAGGCTGGCAGACGAGCGTGTCGAGGATCTTGTTTTTGTGATTGAAGTCATCACAGTAATAAACTGTCTCATCGATGTGAGCCGATTCAACTTTGATAGAGACGCGCTCAGGATTTTTGGTAAAGCTTGCTGCGATTTTGCCGACAGGGCCATCCCAAGTTGCCGAACACATAATGGTTTGACGATCAGTTGGCGCCGCTTTTAGGATATCGCTGATGTCATCAGCAAAACCCATATCGAGCATACGATCCGCTTCATCTAGTACTAAGACCTCTAAGCTTGATAGATCAACGCGGCCTGCATTGATATGATCAAGCAAGCGACCAGGTGTTGCTACGATAACTTGCACGCCTTTTTTGAGCGCTGTGATCTGACCATTGTACGGCGCGCCGCCAACTAAAGGCACACAAAATACGCCGCGCATGTCTTTAGAATACGTGCGTACGCTATCATGTACTTGCTGAGCAAGCTCACGAGTTGGCGTTAAGATAAGCGCTTTGGTTAATTTATCAAAGCTCGTTGAGCGGCTTAAACGATCGAGTACAGGAATGACGAACGCTGCCGTCTTACCACTACCTGTTTGTGCTGATAATAAAAGGTCACGGCCCTCTAGAGCAAAAGGAATGGCCTGTGCTTGAATAGGAGTTGGGTTAGTATAGCCACTGCGATCAAGCGCTGTTAAGATAGGCTTAGCAATGTTAAGGTCTTTAAAAGTGACTTGGTTTTCGTCAGTAGTCTCACTGTCCGCCGCGTCTGTAGTAGGCGCTTGAGTAGCAGTATTTGCAGTAGTGTTGCTATCGATGATGCCGTTTTGAGCGGCGATGGTAGATAAGATATCAGTCATGAGTTGCCTTGGTAGTATGGGCTGCTGTAAATTCAGCATGCCAGTTGCCTACCACTGATAACCGCGCATCACACAACTTAGATCATCTATCGATGATATTTGCTACTAAAAGCAGTCTAAAAAAGTTGTCTGTTGTCTGACGTATTTTGGTGGTAGCGCCGAGTGTCTTATCCTTGCCTGTTATAGACGTTTTATCAAAGCTTTAATCCAAAGCCGATAAAATCAAATAACACCCAATTTGGCGCATAGGCCAGTAGATAAGATATGAGTCAAAAATAATAGGATTATTTCAGAACACAAAATCATCGGCAACAATTACTCTTAGCCATCCTAGGCTCAAAATCGCAGGCGATGTTATCAATCTCATAATTCACGCAATATCAAATTGCGTGGCGACGTAGTATAGCACAGTAAAATATATCTGCTCATGTTTTTTTGATTTTTCAATTCACAGGCCTATCAATAATCCATTACTGACGGATAATTTTGACATCAGAGACATATGTAGGTAGCTGCCATGCGCCGCCAACTGACACCATGCGGCATAGTCCTGTGGTGCTTTCATGACTTTTGACAAAGCGCTTGCCATTCCATATCCAGTCAGTTTTGGACAGACAGTCGCCAAGGCTACGCCCTTTTTGTACCGCGCTTATCTTGCCGCTTTTGTATTCAGTAGCATTGGTCGTTACCAGCTGCGGGTTATAGGGCTTGCGATCATTGATAACCCAAGCGCCTGCGCCAGAGTTATAGACGGCGCTCCAACAGTTGTGCTGCACCAGTAGTTTGGTGCTACTCAAACGCGCCACTTGCCAAGAGGAGCTATCGGCAATATTAGGACAGTCGCTGCTATCTTTTAAAGTGGGTTTAAGCATAGAAGCAAGGTTGGATGCGCGCATAACAAACTTGGTGCTTTGATTGGTGGTTTGAGAGCTTGGAAGTACCAAATTTAAAGAGGGCGCAGCAGCGGCCGAGAGTACGCTAGTATTCGATCTAGTCGCGTCTTCTGAGCCTATCAAAGCGCTGGGCGTCCCTACTCGGCCTTGCACCGCGTCCACTTGCATCATAGCAGCGGTTGCGCCTTTATCAGAGAGCTGCCAGCGGGTGTTACGTAAGACCAGCTCAATTTTGCTAGATTTAGCGAGTGCTGTGACTAAGGCATTCACTTGCGCTGCAGTAAGATCAGCGTCTCCTGATGACAGAGGTTTAATCTTGCCCAAATCTTTATTATCTATAAACAATGAGATGCGGTGACGATTACCCAACTGCATCAAAGCTTTAGAGGAGCTTTCTTTAGCGCCGCCAAATTTGACTTTGCCCTCAACGCTGGTATCAACGCCTGCGCGTCTAACTAAGAGAATAGAAACGGGCTGCTCTGAGCTACCTTCTGCCTGATAACCTGCGAGCCGACAAGTACGCGTATTGTCACACACCGCCTGCCAGTCTTGTTGAGTAAATTCCAGTGATGTAGCGGCTAGCGTCGAAAAGCTAGATAGCATAAATGCTGTAGATATAGCGGTAATACGCCACATATTTTTGGCTATTGGTCTTTTTATTATATTTCGATAGATCTGTACCATAGTGCGATCTCTCCTCAATAACACTTGCATATTCAAGGACAATAATGAGCCATTCTAGCTGGGTAGTGTGTCAATCTATTATGATAATGTAGCATTATGTAATAATGCAATCAACGAAATATGTAACGATTATTAAAATTGGGGCTGTAGTAGATAAGCACTATTCTAGACTACTTTTATGAAGATAACCCGTTGTAAACTAAGTAAAAAAGCACAGCGAAGGCTGTTAGAGTTTTTTACGGCTGAAGTGACTGCTAGAACAGCCGCAGATTTGCTTGATATTCAGCCTAATACTGCTGCACTTTTTTATCATAAAATAAGACTTGTGATAGATTACCATCTCTCATTAGAAGCTGATGAGCTTTTTGATGGTGAGGTCGAATTAGATGAAAGTTACTTTGGCGGTGTACGCAAAGGCAAAAGAGGTCGCGGGGCAGCTGGTAAAACCGCTGTATTTGGTATTCTAAAACGAAACGGTAAGGTTTATACCATTGTCGTAGCAGACACCAAACAGACTACCCTAATGCCTGTTATTAAGCGTAAAATCAAGCCTGACAGCTTTGTTTATACGGATAGCTATCGAAGTTACAATGCATTAGATGTGAGTGAGTTTAAACATTTCAGAGTCAATCACTCTATAGAGTTCATTTGCGGTAAGAACAATCACATCAATGGCATTGAGAACTTCTGGAATCAGTCCAAACGAACACTCAGAAAGTATAATGGGATTAATAAGAAAAACTTCCATTTATTTTTAAAAGAATGTGAGTTTAGATTTAACTATGGTTCACCATCTAATCAGCTGAAAATCCTGAGAAAATGGTGTGATATTTAATCCTTATTTACTACAGCCCCTTAAAATTTATTGTCTATAGATACTAGCCTTGTTAGCTTAGCTTACCAAAAAGCCTGATAAGAATATCCTTATCAGGCCTGTTTTGTATAGTACTTTAGACAGTAAAGTATACGGTTATTAAGATTGACTAATAGGATTAAGAGGCAGTTCAACTGCACGTTTAACTGCAGGGCGTTCTGCTATCGTTTGCGCCCAGCGTTTTAGATGCTCATAGCTATCAACTTGCAAAAACTCTTTTGCTTCATACAGCTTACCGAGTACCAATTGACCATACCATGCCCAAATAATGATGTCGGCAATATTGTAATCACTCTCGCTATCACCGCACATGTATCTTTGATTCTGCAAATGCTTGTCCAGGACATCAAGCTGGCGTTTGGTCTCCATAGTAAAGCGGTTAATTGGATATTCCATCGGATATGGCGCATAGGCATAAAAATGACCAAAACCGCCGCCCAGATACGGTGCGCTACCCATCTGCCACATTACCCATGATAAGCATTCACTGCGCGCGCGTCCCTGCTGCATCGGTATAAACTGCCCAAATTTCTCTGCCAAGTACATCAAGATAGCACCCGACTCAAACACTGCAAGCGGCTCATCATTTTTATTGGCATCAATTGTGCCGCTATTATGATCCACCAAAGCAGGTATTTTAGAATTGGGATTGATCTCAACAAACCCTGAGCCGAATTGATCACCCTCTGAGATGTCTATTTTGTAGGCATCATAAGCCGCCTCTTTGATTCCAAGCTCAGCCAATTCTTCTAACAAGATATTGACCTTGATACCGTTTGGCGTGTTTAAGGAGTATAGCTGTAGCGGCGCTTGTCCTACAGGTAATACTTGTTCATGGCGCGAGCCTGATTCTGGGCGATTGATGTTGGCAAATTTACCGCCATTTTCTTGATCATTCGTCCAGACTTTGGGCGGCGTGTAAGATTTTGCTTGGTTATCAAGATGGCTCATGGGTTATCCTCTTAGATTGTTATTTGATGATGATTGTAGGTTTATGTTGCATCGCCGCCCTACTATAACGGGCATAGCAAGGCGCTATAAAGCCTTATTTAGTAATCCATACGTTTACTTTGATGCTCTTTAATTATTTGGGCGGAGTTCTTATACTAGCGCCACTTAGGTAATTTAATATAGGCGATAATGGTGAAATTGACCCCCACTCAGCAAAAGTTTTTGCCTTATGTACTGGCAGTGGCTTTGTTTATGCAGATCCTTGACGCCACTATTTTGAACACTTCATTGCCGCAAATGGCGTTAGCACTTGGTGAGTCGCCGCTTAAAATGCAATGGGCGGTTATCAGTTACGCGCTCGCTTTGGCTATATTTATCCCCGTTAGTGGTTTTTTGGCAGACAAATACGGTACGCGCCGTGTGTTCTTATCTGCCATTGTCGTCTTCTCTGTCGGCTCTTTAATGTGCGCCGCCTCGCCTACGCTTAACATCTTAATCGGGTCACGCATCATACAAGGTTTAGGCGGTGCGATGATGACGCCAGTGGCGAGGCTTATCTTAGTCAAGTCCTATCCGCGTAACCAGCTGCTTACCGTCATGAATTTTGCGGTGATACCCGCGCTTATTGCGCCTTTAGTTGGCCCTGTACTTGGCGGATATATTGTCCAGTATGCCAGCTGGCACTGGATATTTTTAATCAATATTCCTATGGGGCTACTTGGGTTCGTTATGGGGCGCAAACTGGTGCCCGCCTTGTTTGAGGACACCCAGCGTTTAGATTGGACAGGGTTTTTGTTATTTGCCGCCGCGGCCTGCGGATTTACCCTAGCGGTTGAGTTTGGCTCGCAATCAGGGCGTGCAGTGTACGGCCTACTACTTGGCGCTATCGCCTCAATACTTATTGGCGCGTATGTTTGGCACGCTAGACGTAGAGCCGCGCCCCTATTTCCGCTAGGATTATTTATTATTCGTACCTTTCGCATCGGTATCGTCGGAAATTTATTCACCCGTCTTGGCATTAGCGCAGTGCCTTTTTTATTACCGCTATTACTACAAGTCGTGTTTGAATACTCGCCGTCGCAGGCAGGTTGGCTACTTGCCCCTATCGCTATTGGCGCAATAGGTATCAAGCCTTGGGTTAGCAAAATCATCCAGCGTTTTAGTTACCGTAAAGTCTTGGTGGTCAACACCATTATGCTAGGGATACTTATCATTATCCTAGCGCAGTTCAACGACCCCTCTTACTGGATGTGGTATATTCCTGTGCTGATCTTAATGGGTGCGAGCAACTCTATGCAATTTAGTGCTATGAACACCCTGACCATAGGCGACTTACAAGGCACGCAAACCAGTAGCGGTAATAGCTTAATGGCCGTCAATCAGCAGTTAGCAATAGGGTTTGGTATTGCTTTTGGCGCTGCGGTTTTAAACCTATTACGTGAGCGTATGGAATTTGATACCTTACTGGCCTTTCAAACGACCTACTGGATACTGGGTATCTTAACGATCTTGTCAGGTTTGCACTTTTTACGACTAAAACCCAAAGATGGTCAAGGATTATACTGACAAATGTTTGCAAAAATACCTTAGATATACTATATTAATAATGCTTATGTGAGTAATTGCCATGTATAAGTATTACGCTAATATGTCGCTAACTGTATGTTTGTAAATGGATATTAGCAACCCGTAGTCCCTTTACGAAAACTGTAAAGTTTTCTATTATTATTCGATTATTTATTCATCTACTGTTATATTGTGTTTTTAAATCAAACCATAAGTTGGAAACGTCTATGTCTACTGATAGTTTTGTAATGCAACCGCTTGGACTGTTCAAAGCTTTGTCTGATCCAACTCGGTTAAATATCTTTTATATTTTGTACAAAAAAGAAGCGCGCTGCGTTGGCGAATTAGTGGATATGTTAGATCAGCCGCAGCCTACTATATCGCGTCATCTTAACCATCTTAAAAAAATTGGTCTGCTCAATGCAGTACGAGATGGTACGTGGATGTGGTACGAAGTGGCGAACGATTTGCCGCAGTGGTCTCAAGTCATTCTCGAGTCTACTCACGAGACGATGGTCAAACAAGCCGAGGGTAAAAAAGCCCTACTTGCAAACCTCTAATTTAAAAGACCTATATATTAGGTCTTTTTTACGCCTATTTACTTTTGCATCTAGACACCTTCAAACAGCTATACCAAATCCAAAAAGTCACTGACAAAGGCATTGCTGGTCTGCTCAATGAGGCTCTCAGGCGTGCCGACTTGCTCAACGCGTCCTTGATTCATCACCACAATCTCATCTGATACTGCTCGCGCCTCTTCTTGATCATGAGTGACCATAATACTGGTGATACCCAGCTCGTGATGGATATTCTTAAGCCAAGTACGCAGCTCTTTACGCACTTTGGCATCGAGTGCGCCGAATGGCTCATCTAGTAACAAGAGTTTAGGCTTGACGGCTAATGCTCGCGCAAGCGCAATACGCTGCCGCTGCCCGCCTGAGAGCTGATGCGGATAGGCATTAGCCAATTGCGGCAATTGTACCAAGTCTAACAAATCAACCACGCGCTGCTTGATTTCAGTTTTGCTAGGACGCTCGTTTTTGGGCAGTAGCGTCAACCCAAAAGCGATATTATCAGCGATGTTTTTGTGGCGAAACAGCGCATAATGCTGAAACATAAAGCCAATATGACGCTTTTGCACGGGCGTATTGGTCACATCAAGACCATCAAACAATATCTGACCTGAGTCGGCATATTCAAGCCCTGCGATGATACGTAGCAAGGTCGTTTTGCCGCAGCCTGAGGGGCCAAGTAAAGTCGTCAGCTTGCCAGTTGGCACGGTAATATTAATATTATCCAACGCGGTAAACTTACCAAAGGTTTTATTAACGTCTCTTATCTCAATGCTCATAGTGATATCTCTGTGTCATTCTTTAGGATTTATTTGACGCCGTCGGTTTTAGCTGGTTTCTCGATTGGCTGATTGTCAACCGTCGCATTGGCGCTCACTGGCAACCCAGGCGATGCCGCTAAGCGCTCAGACTTGGCAAACTTACGTGATTGCATCTTTGTCATAATCTGCTGCACCAGCAAAGTGACGAGTGCTAAAGCGGCAAGCAAACTTGACAAGGCAAAAGCGGCGGTAAAGTTATACTCGTTATAGGCAATCTCAACGAGTAGCGGCATAGTATTAGTCTCACCGCGTATGTGCCCTGATACCACGCTTACCGCACCAAACTCACCCATCGCGCGCGCATTGGTCAATATCAAACCATATAGCAGCGCCCATTTAATATTAGGCATTGTGATGTGCCAAAACGTTTGCCAACCGCTGGCACCTAGGGTCAATGCCGCTTGTTCTTCAGAGTCGCCTTGGGTTTGCATCAAAGGGATAAGCTCACGGGCGACAAAGGGAAAGGTCACAAAAAGCGTTGCAAGCACAATCCCTGGTACCGCAAATATTACCTGAAACCCTAGGCTCTCAAGCCAGCCGCCAACAGGGGAATTTAGACCAAACAGCAGGATAAACATCAGACCTGCAACCACAGGTGATACCGAAAATGGTAAATCAAGTAAGGTCGTCACCAATTGCTTACCCCGAAATTGATAGCGGGTTACCAGCCAAGCAATAGCAATACCCATCACCATATTGATCGGTAAAACGATAGCGGCAGTGAGCAAAGTCAGCTTAATCGCTTGTAGCGCCTCATCCTCAACTAGGGAAGCAATATATAAATCCCAACCATTTTTTAGCGCTTCATAAAACACGGCAAGTAGTGGGATGACTAACATGATAATCATAAATAAGACGGCGATACCGATAAATACTCGTCTGACCCATGGTTTATCTTTGGTCGCAGGATTGCTTTGGTAGTCGTAGCTATTGGCGATTTGCATATTAGCGAGCTCCTACGCGGCGCGACAGTTTCCACTGCACGATATTGATACTGAGCAAAATAACAAACGAGATCATCAGCATAAATAGCGCCACAGCCGACGCCCCTTGAATATCAAATTGCTCAAGTTTACTGATGATGATGATAGGCAAGATCTCAGACTGCATGGGAATGTTGCCCGCGATAAAAATTACTGAACCATACTCACCAGTTGCCCGCGCAAACATCATGCCAGCGCCCATAAACAGCGCAGGTAATAGCTCAGGCAGAATCACTTTGCGAAACGTCGTCAAACGAGTTGCACCTAGTACCGCAGATGCCTCTTCAAATTCAACCGATAGCTCAGCGAGTACAGGCTGTACGGCGCGCACGATAAAGGGAAAGCTGACCACTACTAAAGCGAGCCAAATACCGATCGGCGTAAACGCCACTTGAATACCAATCTTGGCAAACCATTGTCCGATTAGGCCATTAGGCGCATAGAGCGTGGCAAGCGAGATGCCCGTTACCGCTGTCGGTAGTGCAAAAGGCAAGTCAACTAAGGCGTTAATCAAGGACTTGCCCCAAAACTCATAGCGCACCAGCACCCAAGCGACAAGGGTACCAAACACCATATTAGTCAGCATCGCCAAAAACGACATCCAAAGGCTCAGCTTAATTGCGGCGGTGACCTGCGGCTGGGATATGGTCTCCCAAAACCCGCTCCAGCCCATCTGGGTGGTGGTATAAGCCATCATCGCAAACGGCAATACCACAAGCAGGGATAAACTAAAGACTGTGATACCCATGCTAAGACCAAAGCCTGGTAGCACGTTGCGCTGACGCAAACGCATGAGCCAGCCTTTATTAGGAGGAGCAAGCGTATTGGCTAAAGGAGTCTTTGCGCTCATAAGGGTAGTCCTGTTTGTTCTTATTTTTTATGACTTTACAATTGAAATGCCTTATACCATAAAGGACATAGCAGTGATCGCTATGTCCCCATGTCTGCATATTTATAAGTCTCAATATCCATAAGCTACAGTCGCTTATAGTGAATAAAGCGCTTAATTACTGCGGAGCATTGACGGCGAGCTGATCAAAGACGCCGTTATCGCTAAAGAACGTACCCATAATCTCATCCCATGAACCAAAGGCATCGTTCGGGCGGAAGGTTTCAACAGGTGGTAATTTATCGCCGTTTTTATCAAGGACGCTCTTAACGCTAGGACGCAGGTATAGATCAGCAGCTAACTGCTGAGCCGGCTCGCTCCATAGGTAATCCAGATAAGCTTTGGCCGCATCTGTCGTCCCTTTTTTGTCTGTAACCGTGCTTACGATGGCAACGGGGCTCTCTGACTTAATAGAGTACTTAGGATAGACGATATCAACTTGACCTTGACCGAACTGCGTGGCGGCTAGATTGGCTTCGTTCTCAAAGGTCACGAGCACATCACCGATACCGCGCTGCACAAAGGTTGTGGTCGCCGCACGTCCACCATTCTCATAAACCTTGACGTTTTTGAGCATGTCGCGGACGTAATTTTTGGCGTTGTCTTCATTATTATCAAAAGCATGCAGACCGTAGCCATAAGCGCCCAAGAAGGCATAACGACCGTTGCCTGTGACCTTTGGATTGGCCATGACAATCTCAACACCTTCTTTGGTGAGATCTTCCCAATCATTGATGTTTTTTGGATTGTCTTTACGCACCAAAAATACGATCGTGCTGGTAAAGGGTACGGCGTTATCAGGGAACTGAGCTTCCCAATCATCAGCGACCAAGCCCTCTTTTTGTAGTAGCTCGATATCTGAGCCTTGGTTCATCGTCGCCACATCCGCTTGCAAGCCATTTGCCACAGATAACGCCTGTTTGCTTGAGCCGCCATGAGACTGTTTGATATTCACAGTCGCATTTGGATTCTCAGATTTGTAGTGCTCAACGAACATAGGGTTATAATCTTTATAAAAATCACGCGCCACATCGTATGAGACGTTGAGCAGCTCAATATTTTGATTCTCAGCGGCAGGCGTACCATCAGCATTTGTGGTGGTCTCGGTAGTATCATTGTTGCTACAGCCTGCTAAGCCAAGCGTGACCGCAAGACCTGCAATACTTAGTGTACTAATGGTTTTGTTTTTATAAACTTGATAAGTCATAGGAGTCTCAAAATAGGTCATGTGAGTTAAGGGATGCCAGTATGCTAACAGCGCCAGCTTATTATCTTTAATGATGAATATGCGTATGTTTCTGCCAAAATGGAATAATAACGCGAAACACAAACCTTAAAATAGCCAATGGACTCGCCTTTTATTCTACAAAATCCATCGCTATCAGAGACTTGTATGGTTGCAATGTTGTGCCTTTGCCTTTTAATAAACCGTACTTTTACTAGGCACAAAACCGCATGTCATCTAACGACTCTACGAAGTGCTCTTTTGTACCAGCTTATCAAAACGTCCACCATCAACAAAAAATTCATCCATAATTTGTGTCCACGATCCAAAGACAGCTACTGGCTCAAAAGTCTCAATCTCAGGTAGCGTCTGTCTATGTGCGGCAAGTATGTTTTCATCGCTTGGGCGTAGATACGTTTTTGCTATAAGCGTTTGCGCAGGTGCATCCCACAGCCCTTTTAGATAAGTATTAGCCGCCTCGGTACTACCGTGTTTGTCGCTCACAGCTTTGACGACAGCGACAGGGTTATGGATCTTAATAGAATAGCTTGGGTACACGATATCCACTTGACCTTTAGCGTGCTGCTTTGCGACTAGGTGCGCTTCGTTTTCGGTGGTGATGAGCACGTCCCCTAGCCCGCGCTGAGTGAAGCTGGTGGTTGCCGCACGGGCACCATTGTCAAAAGTGACGACGTTGGCAAGTAGTTTGCTCATATAAGTATCTGTTTGAGCCGCGCTTTGGGCACTTTCACTAAACTTGTGAAGACCGTAGCCGTAGGCACCCAAAAATGCGTAACGCGCGGTACCACTGGTCTTAGGATTTGGCATGAGTACCTCGATATCTGTACGTGCCAAATCCTGCCAGTCCTGAATATTTTTTGGATTGCCTTGGCGCACTAGCAGTACGATAGTGCTGGTATAAGGAACGGCATCGTTTGGAAAAGCCTGCTTCCAATCGGTTGCAACCAGTCCCTTTTCGACAAGAAGATTCATATCACTTTCTTGGTTTAAAGTGACGATGTCTGCTTGCAAGCCATTAGCTACTGATAACGCCTGCTTACTAGAGCCACCATGCGATTGATCAATCTGAACATCACTATCTGGATACTGCGCCTGATAGTCCGCTTTAAACAGTGGATTATATTCTTTATAAAAGTCGCGTGATACATCATAGGAGACGTTGAGTAGCTTAATATCGTGCAAAGCTGTGTCTATATCCGCTTGCGTAGCAGGCGCTTGCGTGCAGCCTGCTAACACTAAAACAGCACCCGTCATCAGTAATGCGCTTGATTGAACATAAAAGCTTTGCTGGCGGTTATTAGGTCGCGATCGCTTAGGGGTAACTATTTTTTTGGTCATAGTAGTTCTCTGTTAGGTGAATGACTCATTTTTATAACTAGCGCAAGCTTAGGTGATAAACAACAGACTCTCGCAGTAATGAGCGCTATGCTAGCAGCTGATTTATCTATTGCTTAGTGACAAATTCGCTTATCACCTATTCAAGTTGGCATAAGTGAATTTATTGGGTATTCTACGAGCTGCCTGCAAAAGCGTATTTTTTTAACTTCAATAAATGAGCGACTATATGACCACTCCACTTCTGCCCTACGCTGCTGCCGCGGTGCTGCTTGCTGTTATCACTGTTAGCGGCTGTAGCACGTCTCCTACTCATGTCACGCACACGACATTATCAACGCACACTTTAGGTCAATCAGTCGATGTCCAATATAAGCCCTCATCTGCCGCAAAAAGAGTCATTGGCAGCTATGTCTCTGAGGGTTATAACAAGCGAGCGCAGGGTTACGACTGGGTGGCTATCAAAATTAGTCACGATAGTGACGTTAAAGATAGTATTAAGATAAAAGTGCATAGCCGTAGCGATATCAAAAAGCCAACTTGTCAGTTCAATGGTACGGCAACTTTATTAGGTCAAGATCAAGCGCACGGCATTATTTTTAAGACACATATAAATGACAGTAGCGTTTTTTTTCAATTTAAAGACGATACACTCGCTATTGATAGCCAAGATAAATATGCGCTGAGTCGCTTCTGCTCAGGCGGCGGCTCTATGGCTGGCGAGTATCAAAAACTTGCAAGAGATTTAGATCTGAATTAAAGCATCGACGTCTAGAGAAAGGTTAACTTTAAAAATTAGCATAAGCTTAGTACTCAAAATGCATTGAATAAGCCTCTTAATCTCTGCATAATATGCGGAGATTAGGTTATTAATGACCGCACAGCTTTTTGATTGCCTCATGGCTTAGGAATAACAATGAAGCAGGCGATTTATATTCATGAAAGATCAGACTGGACACAGTGGTGCTGGTCAGATAAGCAATTACTACCTCTAGTGAGTCGTGTGCGGATATTACAAGGACATCTGCTTGGTAAGTTAGTCACCTTGGGTTTTGATTTGAAAGTTGAAGCACAATTAGATGCGGTTACTCTTGAAGTCGTTAAAACATCTGAGATTGAAGGTGAGACATTAAATAATGAGCAAGTACGCTCCTCGGTCGCACGGCATTTAGGTATAGAGACTACCGACATGCCTGCTGCCACGCGTGAAATCGATGCGATCGTTGAGATGATGCTTGTAGCCACTTATGGTTATCAAGAGCCACTGGCGTTGAATGACTTGCTGGGATGGCACAATGCCCTGTTCCCAACAGGATATAGTGGACTGTATAGCATCAAAGCAGGAGCAATTCGTGATGATAGCAAAGGAGCTATGCAAGTGGTGTCTGGTGGTTACGGGCGTGAGCAAGTCCATTTTGTGGCGCCAAGTGCAGATAGGTTGCCCATAGAGTTAGAGCGCTTCTTAGTTTGGTTTAATACATCCGCAGATGAGCAAGATAATTTGGATCTAGTCATCAAAGCTGGTATCGCTCATTTATGGTTTGTGACCCTGCATCCTTTTGATGATGGTAATGGCCGCTTGACGCGTGCAATCACCGAAAGAACGCTAGCTCAAAGTGATGGTAGTCTGCAACGTTTTTACAGTATGTCAGCTCAAATACTTAAACAGCGCAATACATACTACAAAATACTAGAGCGTACGCAAAAAGGGGGTTCAGATATTACGCAGTGGTTAGTTTGGTTTTTACAAACGCTAGAGCAAGCGCTATTAGCCGCACAGAAAACAACAGATAAAATCATCAGAAAAGCCAGCTTTTGGCAGACTCACCGTCAGCAATCATTGAACCCAAGACAAGTAAAAATGCTCAACATATTATTGACTGACTTTTATGGCAAGCTTACGACTAAAAAGTGGGCCTTGATGACAAAGTGTTCAGCGGATACCGCGTTAAGAGATATTAATGATTTAATAGAAAAAGACATACTAAAAAAGTCCATCGCTTCAGGACGTAGTACACATTATGAAGTGGTGCTGTAAATATAGAATAGATAAAAAAGTAAAATCCCCAGTCGCTAAACTGGGGATTGTGCATTCATTAGCTATAATTCGTTCGAACTACACCGCCGATGCGCCAGTGAGCTTGACCTCAGCGCGTTCTTCCTTAGCAATACCGGCATAGTATTCACGCAAGATCTCAAGCACCTCAGGACGGCTAAAGTTCTCTGGCACCTCCTCATCCTCTGATAGCGCTTTACGCAGTTTGGTACCTGATACTTTGACATGATCGGCAGCGTCATGCGGGCAAGTTTTGTCAGAGGCCATAGCATTACAAGCATTACACCAAAACGTCCAGCCAATCTTTAGAGGCTGCGTAATAAGGTCATCCTTTTCAACTTTATCAAAAATCGTCTGCGCATCAAACGCACCGTAGTAATCACCGACGCCTGCGTGATCCCGACCAACGATGAGGTGGCTACAGCCGTAATTTTGGCGGAATACGGCGTGTAATAATGCTTCACGAGGGCCTGCGTAACGCATGTCTAGTGGATAGCCTGCTTGTATCACCGTGTCAGATCTAAAGTAGTTATCAATCAAGGTTTTAATCGCTTCTTGGCGTACATCGGCTGGGATATCACCAGGCTTTAGCGCCCCTAATAAGGAGTGAATGAGCACCCCATCGCATATTTCAATAGCAATCTTCGCCAGGTACTCATGCGAGCGGTGCATTGGATTGCGCGTTTGAAAGGCGGCAACCGTTCTCCAGCCTTTATCGTTCAAAATTGCGCGAGTCTCGCTTGGGGTTTTGTAAATCTCAGGATACAGCGCTGGGAACTCCCCTTCACTAAGCACCTCGACGCGGCCTGCGACGTTGACCTCCCCTTGATTGAGGACTTGCTGCACGCCTGGATGCTCAGGATCAGTGGTGGTAAACACTTGCTGGCATTCATGATCTTTATCGATAGTATAAGTTTCCTCTACCGTGAGGATACCCATCACTTCGCCATCATCTGCGACCAAAGCGACTTTATTCCCTTGATTTAGACTATCGGTCATGACTTTTGGCGCGGATAACGTAATAGGTATAGGCCAAAACAGACCTGCATTATCACCCGATTTTAGGCGCATCTCATCGACCACCCCTTGCCAGTCCGCTTGGTTCATAAAACCCTCTAGCGGGGTAAAACCGCCGATACCTAGCATAATCAAATCACCGCGCGCGCGTGAGCTGAGCGTAATGGTCGGCAAGCTGCTGGCAAGTTTAAGCGCATCAGCGTGCGCTTGTCCTTTTAATAGCAAAGGCTTTAGAGTGTCACTGCCATGTGGCGGGACTAGCTTGGATTGTGATTGATTATCTGATGTTGACTGCGCAGGAATAGACGTCATAGTGTTTTATAACCTTAGGTTGTGAGCAATAAATGGATGACGCCTAGGCTAACCAATTTTGATTATGAAAATTTATGCTGACTTTGGATATGGATATGACTTAAAGGAATTACTGTTTTAATGCATAAGCTTATATGATGTGACCCTGTATTGCTTTACGCCTGTTTGTACTGGGCACCGAGCACTGAGCATTGGTTACGAGCACCGCAAAAGTGCTGCCCAAGGTATAGGCGCTATTCTACGGCGCAAGAATAAAATAAAATGAGATGACATCATGTATCAATACAATTACGCTGATCAAACGCTAGTGGAAGAACGGGTCGCCCAGTTTCGCGATCAGACCGAGCGCTTTTTAGCAGGCGAGCTACCAGAGGAGCAATTTTTGCCCCTGCGTTTGCAAAATGGCCTCTACATTCAGCGATATGCCCCTATGCTGCGTATCGCTATTCCTTACGGACTACTCGCCAGCTATCAGCTGCGCAAGTTGGCTGAGATTACCCGCAAATATGACAAAGGCTACGGACACTTCACCACGCGTACCAATATTCAGCTTAACTGGCCCAAGTTAGAGGACGTCCCTGATATCTTGGCAGAGCTGGCATCAGTGCAAATGCACGCCATTCAAACCTCGGGCAACTGTATTCGTAATACCACAACCGACCCCTACGCTGGCATTCACCAATCAGAGATCGCAGACCCGCGCCCTTATTGTGAGATTATCCGTCAGTGGTCGACCTTTCATCCTGAATTTGCTTTTTTGCCGCGTAAATTTAAGATTGCCGTCATCGGTACGGATGAAGATCGCGCCGCCACCCAAGTGCATGATGTCGGTCTGCATCTAAAGAAAAACGATGCAGGCGAGCTTGGTTTTGAAGTGCTCGTTGGCGGCGGCCTTGGTCGTATTCCAGTACTGGGTAAAGTTATCAATGAGTTCTTACCCCGTGAGCATTTGCTTAGCTACTTAGATGCTATTTTGCGCGTCTATAATTTGCACGGTCGCCGTGACAAGGGCAGCAAATACAAATCACGCATCAAGATCTTGGTCGATACTTTGGGCGGGCGCGAGTTTGCCAAACTCGTCGATGCCGAGTGGGAGGCGAACACCAAAGATGGCGAGCTGACGTTAACGGAGGAGAACTTTGCCACTGCCATTAGCTTCTTTAGTGAGCCTGATTATAAAGCGTTTGACGCGTTGCAAGTGCAAGCTAACTTGCAAGCGCAATTGACGGATAATAAAGACTTTGCCAATTGGTACAACCAAAACACGGTCGCGCATAAAGTTGCTGGTTACCGCGCGGTGGTCATCTCCTTAAAGGCAGGTCTCGTTGACGGCAAATACGTCCCATCAGGCGATGTAACTGATACGCAAATGGACGCTCTCGCTGATTTATCCGATACCTATAGCTTTGGTGAGCTACGCGGCACCTATCAGCAAAATCTTGTGTTTGCCGATGTCGAAGTCAACAAACTGTATGAGCTGTGGCAACAACTGGTAGAGCTACATTTAGCACGCGCTAACATTAATACCTTAACTGACATGATTGTCTGCCCGGGCTGGGATTATTGCTCGCTTGCCAATGCCACCACCCATAATATTGCTGAACAAATTGAGAATCAATTTAGCGATTTGGACTATCTCTACGATTTAGGTGATATTCGCCTCAATATGTCAGGCTGTATCAATGCCTGCGCGCATCATCATACTGGTGATATTGGTATCCTTGGCGTCGACAAAAAAGGCGAGAACTGGTATCAGATCAGCCTTGGCGGTAACTCTAGCAACGATGCCAAACTTGGCAAAATACTGGGCCGCTCAGTGCCTACCGAAGCGGTGGCGGATACCATTCAACAGATCGTTGATGTCTATGTTGAGCTGCGCGCGACCACAGATAATGACGTTGAGAGCTTTGGCGAATTGGTTGAGCGCGTCGGTATTGATCCCTTTAAGGAAAAGGTTTATGGCTAATCATCATATATTAGATAGTAAAGGCGTTGATGTGAGTATTGATGATACGTGGCAGGCGCTTGCGACAGACAACTTGCCAGATAGCATTGGTTTAAGTGAGATAACTTTACTTGAGCTGCTCCATAGACAAGAAAAACCTGAGGTCATAGTACCACTCACTGATTTACTAAGCGACAAAGGCCTACTTGCAAGCGGCCTTGTCAAAGAAGTCTATACGCTTATCGAGCAGCATTCGAGCCGTTTAGGGGTGTGGATCACCGCTGATACCGACGCTGATGTATTGAGTGCAGTCAGTGAGCTGTTATTGCAGCAGTCACTCATCGTCATCCACGTGCCCAAATTTGCTGATGGACGCAGCTTTAGCTTTGTACAAACCTTGCGTCAACTTGGCTACAAAGATGAGATACGCGTTGCTGGCGAGTTTGGCCGTGACCAAATTGCTTATCTGTTGCGCGTTGGCGTCGATAGCTTTGTACTGAGTGAACACGACGTCCATCCAGACTCTACTTTTAATATCGAGCAGGCCTTTACGGCGCTTGCTAGTAGTTATGATGGTCGCCGCGCCACAGATTTGCCTATGTTTGCAGGTGCTTAACCTTAGTATTAATTTTTATTCATCGTTTTTAAATGAACAATTGAGGAATCTACCATGAGCCAACTACACCCAAATCTTGATATCGACCAAGCCAACCAAGACTTGCAAGGCAAAACACCTGAGCAAATCGTTGAGTGGGCGCTAAGCCAAGCCAAAAACCCAATTATCACCACCAATTTTCGCCCGTATGAGTCAGCGATTTTGCATTTAGTCGCCAAACAGCGTCCTGATATCACCGTATTATGGGTAGATTCAGGCTACAACACGGATGCGACTTATCGTTTTGCGAATAAAGTTATCAACGATTTAGACCTAAACGTGGTTACCTATATTCCTAAGCAAACCGCAGCCCACCGTGACGCCACTATGAATGGTATCCCAGGTATTGATAACCCACAGCATGACGAATTTACAGAACAAGTCAAACTTGAGCCGTTTCGCCGTGCACTCGATGAGCTAAAGCCTGACGTCTGGTTCAATGCTATTCGCAAAGATCAAACTGAATTCCGCCAAGGTCTTGATGTGCTGAGCCTATCAAAAGATGGCGTATTAAAAGTCGCGCCACTATTCGATAAAAATGATGCTGATTTAGACAAGTATTTAGATGAGCACAACTTACCAAATGAGCATGACTACTTCGATCCTACCAAGGTAGAAGAAAGCCGTGAATGTGGACTGCATACTCAGCTGTAATCGTTGACAGTGACCTATCAAGCAAAAGCCCTCTCGTTATGAAAGGGCTTTTTTGTGCAAGTATCAGGCAAAAATTCGTTAACACTTATAACTTACTAACGACCGAGCACCCAACCGCTATCCATAAACACGTTCGCGCCATGCATGTAGTTGGAATCATCAGACGCCAAGAACACCGCCAGGGCCGATATTTCCTCAGGCTTGCCGGCGCGCTGAGCAGGAATACGATTTAAGCGCTCATCCTCGATGCCCTCTGTCATCGGCGTTTCGATGAAGCCCGGTGATAAAATATTTACTTTGACGCCTTGACTACCAAAATCAAATGCCAACTGCTTGGTAAATCCTAATACCGCATGCTTTGAGGTCACATAAGCAGAACCGCCTGGGCCTGCCATCTGCGTGGCTTGCGAGCCTACATTGATGTTGCTATCTTCAATAGCTTTGACGATGCGCTTGCCGTCATCCTCGCTCAGTCCAGTAACGACCACTTTTGCGCCCTCAGCGGCGTAGGCTTTTGCGGTGGCCTCCCCTAGTCCTGATGTCCCACCAAATACGATAGCGACTCTATCTTTTAATTTTGTGTCTTGTAGTTTTTTATCTTGTGATGTCATAGTCATTATCCTTATGTGAGTTATAGATTATTAAAACATCCTAGCACAGTTAACTAAGGGTCAATGTTTGCATGTGTTTAACTGCGTAAAAGAGGCATCCTCTCTATTCCTATATACCGCGAAATCTCCTGCGCTTATGACAAAAATAACTATACTAATGCCAATACACACCGTGAGACTCTGCGCGCAAGCCTTCATAATATCAGTATTATTAGATTGACCTATCCTTGGTGCTGTTATGAATACTTTTCCACTGTTTTTTAAGCTCGATAACCGCAAAGTGCTGATCGTTGGTGGCGGCGATGTGGCACTACGTAAGGCCGATTTGCTCAGCCGTGCAGGGGCGCATATCACCATTTTGGCGCCTAGTATAGAGGCAGATATTCAGGCACTCCTTAGTGACGATAAGCATAGCCTCATTTATAAACACTACGATAAGTCCTATATGACAGGCGCGCGCGTGATTATCGCCGCAACCGATGATGAGGTGCTCAATTATCAGATTCATGCAGACGCCACCGCGCTGAATATCCCCGTCAATGTCGTTGATACGCCGCCGCTTTGTGATTTTATCTTTCCCGCTATCGTCGATCGCAATCCCATTGTCATTGGTATCTCCTCAAATGGCAAAGCGCCCGTGCTGGCTCGCCTCTTGCGCGCCCGCCTTGAGACTTTAATTCCGCAAGGCTATGGTAAATTGGCCAAATTAGCAGGTGATCTGCGTAGTGAGGTCAAAGCAAAGATCCCAACGCTAACAGCTCGTCGCCAGTTTTGGGAGCGCGCCTTTGAAGGCCAAGTGAGCGCCCTAGTATTCGCAGGTAACGAGGCTGAGGCGACTGCGCTATTAAAGGCTGATCTAGATAAAACAGCGGCGCAGATTGCAGTATCTAAAACCACACCTGTCAGCGCCTCAAAAACACAAGAGGATGCGCCTAATACGTTAAGAGCTCATGCACCTGTCCCACAAGATAGTGCTAATGATAAGCAAAACGAACACCATAAGTACGCCCAGCCTGTTGGTGAAGTCTATATCGTTGGCGCAGGCCCAGGTGATCCTGAGCTATTAACCTTTAAAGCACTGCGTCTCATGCAACAGGCCGATATTGTCTTTTACGATGCGCTAGTCTCGCCGCAAGTGCTTGATCTGTGCCGACGTGATGCGGACAAGGTCTATGTTGGCAAAAAACGTAGCAATCATGCGGTCGCGCAATTGGGTATCAATGAGCTGTTAATCAACGAGGCCAAAAAAGGTCGCCGCGTGGTGCGCCTAAAAGGTGGTGATCCGTTTATCTTTGGTCGCGGCGGTGAGGAGATTGAGAGCCTACGCGCGCAGCATATCCCTTATCAAGTCGTGCCAGGCATCACGGCCGCCAACGCCGCTGCTAGCTATGCTGGTATTCCGCTCACCCACCGCGATCATTCGCAATCTGTGCGCTTTGTCACAGGATTCTTAAAGGCAGGCGCACCTAACAATAATTTTAAAAGCTTCTTAAATACTGACGAGACCGTGGTCTTTTATATGGGCTTGCATTCCTTGCCGCGTCTGACCGAAGGCTTGATAGATGCAGGCCGCGCCGCTGACACCCCTATCGCTATTGTCTCAAATGCTAGTATGCCCAATCAGCAAGTGTTAACAGGGACTCTCGATACGATTGTTAAGCTGCAAGAGCAAAAGCAATTACCAACGCCTGCTCTTCTTATCATGGGTGATGTGGTGGCATTGCATCATGATTTGGCTTGGTACAATCAAAACGATGCCACTAGTGTTACGGATAATAGTAATACGGATAATAATTGGCTGCGCGGTGGTAATACTAGGGCTTCAAAAGATCTAGTGACTCAAAATCACCCTCATCATCCTGATGGACAGCATGCCCACGCGCTATCAATGATCACTTCTTTGGCTGAGTCGCAGCATGAGGGTTTGGAGCAGTTGGTGATAGGTTAGACTGATATAAAATCAAGATAAACAAAAAGGTCATATCAGTAGTCTTGGTATGACCTTTTTTTATTTAAAATTTGCTTTTACCCCACATAAGGAGTCTATTTCCAAAGTATTTGTTTAAAGCGGCAAAATTCTTGTTAGAATAAATGCCATCTATTTTTAGTCTGTAAGCTGACCTATGCTTGTCACCACCACTACCTCTTTAGTTAAACCCTTAACCATCCTGCACACCTCTGACTGGCACTTAGGTCGCAGGTTGTATGGACGCATGCGTTATGACGAGTTCGAGGCATTTTTGGGCTGGCTTGAGAGCACCATCAGCGCCCAAAGTGTCGATGTACTCATTGTCGCAGGGGATATTTTCGATACGATGACGCCAAGCAACCGCGCGCAGGCTTTATATTATAAGTTTTTGGGTAAAGTATCGACATTATGCTGTGATCATATCGTTATCGTCGCTGGTAACCATGACTCCCCAACTTTTTTGGATGCGCCAAGCCAAGTCCTTAAATTCTTAAATGTGCACGTTATCGGTACTGCTTGCGATGATCTAAACGATGAAGTCTTAGTATTAAATGACAAAGACGGTAGTCCGCATTGTATTATCGCCGCCGTGCCTTATCTACGTGACCGCGATGTACGTAGTAGTCATGCAGGCGAGTCCATGGACAGCAAAGACGCTAATGTCATAAAAGGCATTCGCGCGCACTACGATGAGGTTGCACGATTAGCGAGGGACGCGCAAAAATCATTAACCCGGGAACACAATCGCCATATTCCTATTATCGCGACTGGTCATCTGTTTGCGGCAGGTAGTAAAACGACACAGGACGACGGCGTAAGAGATCTTTACGTGGGCAATCTAGGTAAAATATCAGCTGAGATGTTCGATAAATGCTTTGACTATGTCGCGCTTGGTCATTTGCATGTACCCCAGCGCGTTGGCGGTCAAGAACATATTCGCTACTCAGGTTCGCCCATTGCTATGGGCTTTGGTGAAGCAAAGCAGCAAAAGCAAGTATTGCTCGTGCAATTTGGCGACGTGCTATCTACTGTAAAAAAATCGCCTCACTCCTTAAGTGAAACCGTTTTAAAACCTGTCAAAAAAACGATTACTCATACCAATGATTTGATAGATGATTTATTTGGTTTTGAAGCGCTTAACAGAATTGAAGAAGAAACGACTCAAACGCTAAGCTATGAAAATTTAGACACCTCTGAAAGTTCAGACACAAAAACGCTCTACTCAAATGAGAGTAATAGTATGCAAGTGATCTCTGTACATATACCTTGCTTTCAAAAGTTAGCGCAAATCTCAGGGGATCTGAGCGTTATAGCAGATACTATCAAATCACTAGAGCCAGCTGACTCAATTTGGTTAGAGGTGGTTTATACCGGTGATGAGATCGTCAGTGAGCTGCGTGAGGACATCAACACGATGATAGAAGGCTTGTCTTGCGAAGTGCTCAAAATCAATAATACTCGCACCTATAATAAAGTATTAAACCAAGAACAAAGCTCTGAAACGCTACAAGACTTAAAAGTAGAGGCAGTCTTTGAGCGCTGCCTAGATATGCATGAGATCGCCGACACCCAGCGCGACTCACTACGGGACGCCTACCAGCAAATACTTCATAATATCTATCATGATGATAGCCGGGCTGAGTGATAATGTACTCTTGTTTTGAAACTCTCATAACTCCATTTTTAAGACCCCACCATGCGCCTAATTGAACTGCGACTCAAAAATTTAAACTCCTTAAAAGGCGAATGGCATATCGATTTTGCTGATTCTGCCTTTATTAATGAAGGCATTTTTGCGATTACGGGACAAACGGGCGCGGGCAAGACCACGATTTTGGATGCGGTCTGCCTAGCGCTGTATGGGGAGACGCCGCGTATTAATAGTATTAGTAAGAGCAGCAATGAAGTCATGACGCGGCAAACGGCAGAATGTTTCGCTGAGGTAGTGATTGATTTAAACGGTATCCACTATCGCTGCCGCTGGGGACAGCGCCGTGCCTATAACAAGCCAGATGGCAATTTGCAAGATGCCACTCATGAAGTCGCCAAAATAAATCTCGCCGATGCGTCAAAAGGCGATGAGATTTTAGAAAATAGTATAAAGAACACTAAAATCAAGATTATTGAATTGACGCGGATGGACTTTCAGCAATTCACGCGCTCCATCTTACTTGCGCAAGGCAGCTTCTCGGCATTTTTAAAGGCCAAAGCGGACGAGCGTGCGGACATTTTAGAAAAAATTACTGGCACGGACATTTATGCCACCATCTCAGAGCAGGTCCATGAAAAAAAGCGCTTTGAGGAAGAGGCTTTAAGTAAATTGCAATATGGTCTACAGGGCTTGACCCTGCTAGACAATGATGAAGAAGACCAGCTAAAAGCAGATTTAAAGTGGCAACAAAGTGCACAAGATAAGCAGCAACAGCTTGTCGATCGTTTGGGCGCACAGATTAAATGGCTTGAGAGCATAATAGAACTAACAAACAAGCGTACAAGGTATCAAAGTGAGATTGAACGAGCGTATCAAGCAAAGCAAGACTTTATCCCTGATAACAAGCGCCTAGCGGCTGCCAATAAGGCGCTGGAGATTGATAGTCAATACAGCCAGATTGTGATAAGTCGTGATACGGTCAATAAAATGAGCGGCGAGCAGCAAGTATTGGCAGATAAATTACCACTGCAAAAAGACGATCTTGTAGCGGCGTCTACTCGTTTAAGTGCAGCCAATGCGCAACAAAAAACTGCCGAACATGAGCTGAACACCGCCTTGCCCAAAATCGCCCAAGTCCGCAAATTAGATAGCGATATCGTGCAGCAAACGCAGAGTTTATCGGATCACATACAAAGAAAGCAGACGCTATCTACTCACGTTGCTCAAGTGCGCCAAGAGATTGCTCAGCTTGAAGAGCATGCTGAGCAAGCTACCCTTAAGCTTGCCAATATGGATAAGAGCCTCGTCCTTGCTCCTGAACTAGCTGATCTTGATACCGATATTGCCAACTTCGATAGTCGCTGTGGTCGCTTAAAAACGCTACTTGAGAGCAATAAATCGCTTAATGCTGAAAACCTTACTTATCAAAATCAGCTTAAACAATCGCAAGATAGTCTTGCTGCTCTTGAGCACTCAAAAATAGCAGACGAGGCAGTCAATGCCAAATCACGCGAGCAAGTATCACTACTTGAGCAGCAGCGCGCGGCACTGCTTGACACGCAATCGCTGGCAAGCATGCGCCGCGAACAAGAGCACAGCGCGCAAATCACGACGCAAATAGAACATATAGATTTTAAGGTACAAAAACTTGGCGAGATTGAGACGCAGAGTCATACGATTAAAGAGGCGCTACCGGGGCTTAATGCTGACGTGGCAGCGCTTGAGAAAGCTATTAAAGCGTGCGAATCTGCGCTTAAAGAGACAAAAAATAGGCGTAAAGACAAACAAACCGAGCTTTTTTTGCGTCAAAAAGTTGCCGCATTAGAAGAGCATATTAACGATCTAAAGGACAATCACCCCTGCCCGCTGTGCGGCGCACTTGAACACCCTTACGGTGAGCAGCATCCCCATCTGCAAAATGGCGAGTCAGAGGGCAAGCAACTACAAGCACACATTGCAAAATTAGATACTGACATCGACAATCGCGCGCGCGACTTATCTGGTCTGCATATTGAGCAGGCGACAAAAGCCAACATGCTCCAGCAGTACACCCAGCAATTGATGCCCCTGCAAAAGCAGTCTGCTGCTATTTTAGAGGATATCAAAGGTCTTATATCTACTATTTATAATTCAAACTACTCTGATGCTATCAATACGATCATTGAGCCTTTGAGTGATCTGCTTACGATAAGTGAGGATACTGTCACTCACAGTGCACCGCAAAACTTAAGCGTGGTTAAAGCAAAACTACTCAACCACAAAGAAAATATGCAAGTTGCGTTGACTGAGTACGAAGCGCTTACAGACACTCTTGATGAGCTAAACCAGTCGCTGCAAACGTTTGAGCAGCAAAAGCAACAACTAGTTCACAATATCAGCGAGATTGGCACGCTAATCAAAATCAACACCTTAAACATTGAGAGTATCAATCAAAACCTTAGCAGTAACTTTGTAGAATTACAGACAATCAGTGCACTGATTCGCGCTTTAATCGGTAAATACGCTGGCAAGTATAGCGCTATCATTAGTCAACACATAGATATTAGCACAGCAAACCTGCAACCCCTATTTGCTAGCATAGATCAGCAAACCGTACTTACCGATGTCGACTATAGTCAGTATATACAAGAGCTACGCCATCAGCGCAGCTGTTTAAAGACATTAAAGTTCGATTTCACGACCTTTAAAGACGCGCAGCAAACGCTGACAACAACATTGAGTCGCCTCAAAGCTCAGATAGACACGCAGCATATTCAGCTAGATAATGAGAATAAAGAGTTAAACCAGATAACAGTGCTAGTTGCAGACAGAACTGAACAGCTTGCCAAGCTTAAACAAGACAGACTTAAGATATTTTCAGACAAAGATTGTGATAGCGAGGAGCAACGACTCCGAAGTATCTTAGATACGGCTCGCACTCAGCAAACCGCCGCGCAGCGGCAGGCAGATAGCACGCAGCAAGTGCTTGCTCAAATGCAAACGCAGCAGCAGCAACTCGCAGCGCAGTTAAATATAGCGTCGACGACCCTTGATACTCAAGAGGCTGAGTTAAAATCAGTGCTTGTGGCCTCCGATTTTATAGATGAGTCAGATTTTGTTGCTGCACGCTTACCTATTAATGAGCGCAATCAGCTTAGCGCGCACCAGCAGCATATAGAGGCTACGCTTAAGCAAGCGCAAAATTTACTTACGCAAACCACGCAAGCGCTTGAGGATAAACGAGCCAATCCTTTGACCACTGATGATATAGATACGCTGACACATCAGCAGCAACAAGCGCTTGATAATAACAAGCACTTGATAGAAGCCATAGGCGCGATGAATCAGCAGCTCAAAGACAATGAGAATAAAAAACACAACCAACAGGCTCAGCTTGCGGCCATTAACGCGCAAAAAGACAACCTACAAGTATGGCAGCAACTGCACAAATTAATTGGCTCATCAGATGGCAAAAAGTACCGCACGTTTGCGCAAGGTCTCACCTTTGATATTATGGTCAGTCACGCCAACACTCAACTGCACAAGATGAGTGATCGCTACTTGCTGATTCGTGATGACAACAGTCCGCTTGAGCTGAACGTCATTGACAACTATCAAGGCGGCGAGACGCGCAGCACCAAAAACCTATCTGGCGGCGAAGGCTTTATTATCAGTCTCGCGCTCGCACTAGGACTGTCACAAATGGCCAGTCAAAACATCCGTGTCGATTCGTTATTTTTGGATGAAGGCTTTGGCACGCTTGACGAGGAATCATTAGATATTGCCCTTGATACGCTGACCAGCTTGCAGCAAGAAGGCAAACTCATCGGCGTTATCTCTCACGTTCAAGCACTAAAAGAGCGCATTTTGACGCAAATTCAGGTACAAAAACTCTCAGGCGGCTTTAGTCAAATCACAGGCCAAGGCTGTTATCGTATCGCTAGCTGAATGACGAGACGTATGTTATCGCACGAGTAGTCAAAGAGAGTAATAAAAAGCCCGCTATAGTTAGCGGGCTTTTTACAGATCAATACCTCAGTTATTTGGTAACTGTTACTTAGTAACTGTTATTTGGTGACCAAGCCACTCAGCTCACTCATAAGCACTGACAACGTGGATAAGCTAATAACACTGTCGTCATTCTTATCTAGTTTGTGCATCTCATTGGTCACAGCTTTTAGATGACTATCATGTCGCTCACGCCACTCGCTAAAGGCCTCTTTTGCATTGGGCTGCGACAATATCGCATCCATGAGCAAGCGCAGACTGCGAGAGAGCTCGTTGACGAGCGCATGACGAGCACGGCGATCCCAGTAGTCTTGCTGCGGCAAGGTGGCGACATTGTCTATCATCCAATCGAGCTGCAACACTTGATAAGCTTCAAAATACAGCGCGGCAATTTCATCGACAGGACGCTCGTACTGTTCGGCGAGCAATGCAGCATCAAGCGCATCGACATGATATGGCAGCATGGCAAATATCGCCGCATCACTATCGGACAACCCATCTTGCACTAGAGCATCAGTATCCTCTTGCAGGTACTGAGCAAACTGCTGCTTAATAAAGCCGCCCGCTTTGGTTAATTGCTCCACGCTATTCTCAAACCGGCTGATCATGTCAGCGACTTTTAGGTCTTGTCCAAAGGCATTGATAAACCACACCACGCCGCGCTCGAGCACATCGCGCAGGCGCAGCTCTAATTTGAGTAGTAATGTTGCATCTACCTGATTGTCTAAAGATTCAAGCATTTGCCAGATAGCTGGCACGTTAAAGACGTCACGGGCAATGGCATAAGCACGAATGATCGTAGCGAGCGATTGATCGGTCTCCTCATATAGACGGAATATCGCTTCTATGCCTAAGCGGTTGACAACGCTGTTGGTCAAATAAGTACTGATGATCTCGCGACTGAGCCTATGCTCTGTCATCTCATCGAAGAAACGCGCCGCCAGCTCATCTGGAAAATATTTGCGCAGCTCATTGATAAAGTATGGATCATCGGGCAAATCTGATAGCAGCAAGCTATCATAGACCCACATTTTGCCGTACGCCATAACCACTGCTAACTCAGGATTGGTCAGTCCTGTATCCACCTTTTGACGTTTTATAATGTCATCATCCGATGGCAAGTACTCAATAGCTCGATCTAATCGTCCTTCACCTTCTAACATCTGAATAAAGCGCTGGTGATCGCTTAGATTGGCGCTGGCACGAATATGACTAAGCTCAATCGCTTGCGGTTGCAGGTAGTTTTGGCGTAGTACCAGCTCGGCCACGGTATCGGTCATACTCTCTAACAGCTCATTGCGCTGCTTGAGGGTCATATCGCCCTGTTCAACGACTTTGCCAAGTAAGATTTTGATATTAACTTCATGATCTGAGCAGTTTACGCCGCCTGAGTTGTCAATGGCGTCGGTATAGATACGTCCGCCAGTTTGTGCGTACTCGATACGACCTTGCTGGGTAAAGCCTAAATTACCACCCTCGCCGACGATTGCCGCTCGTAGCTCATTACCGTTAATACGTACCGCATCATTGGCGCGATCGCCAACATCAGCGTGAGTCTCATTGACACTTTTGACATAGGTACCGATACCGCCATTCCATATCAGATCGACAGGCGATTTCATAAGCGCAGTGATCAGCTCATTAGGCGCTAAATTATCTTCCTCAATGTCAAAGAGCGCTTTCATCTCAGGGCTAATCGCAATACTTTTATCGGTACGCGAGAACACGCCGCCACCTTGGCTAATTAAAGATTTTTCATAGTCATCCCACGTCGAGCGCGGCATCTCAAATAATCTCTCGCGCTCTGCATAGGACTCGGCGGTGTCTGGGTTTGGATCGATAAAGATATGTAGATGGTTAAAGGCGGCAACCAGTTTGGTATGGGTGGATCTAAGCATACCATTACCAAAGACATCGCCGCTCATATCCCCAATACCAACGACGGTGAAGTCATCACGGTTTTGAATGTCCATACCGCGCATACGAAAGTGGCGCTTGACCGACTCCCAGCCGCCGCGTGCGGTAATGCCCATGGCTTTGTGATCATAGCCGACTGAACCACCTGAGGCAAAGGCATCATCTAACCAAAAGTTGTACTCGCTTGACAAGGCGTTAGCGATATCAGAGAAGCTGGCCGTGCCTTTATCAGCGGCAACGACCAAATATGGGTCGTCCTCATCATGACGCACGGTGTCAGCTGGCGGGACAATTTGTCCATCGACGATGTTGTCTGTGACATCGAGCATACCACGCAAAAAGGTTTGATAGCACGCCACCCCTTCAGCTTGAAAGGCTTCACGACCATCTGCCATGGTTTTTGTTTTGACAATGAACCCGCCTTTTGAGCCTACAGGTACGATAACCGCATTTTTGACCATTTGTGCTTTGACAAGGCCAAGTACCTCGGTACGAAAATCCTCCATACGATCAGACCAGCGCAAGCCGCCGCGCGCCACTTTGCCGCCACGCAGATGCACCGCTTCCACTCTTGGAGAGTAGACAAATATTTCAAACATAGGCTTAGGTTTGGGCAAGTTTGGAATATCAGCTGCCAAGAACTTAAAGGATAAGCGGTCTTTACGCTCGCCTTGCTCATTGGTTTGATAAAAATTAGTCCGCACCATAGCGTTGATTAGATCCAAATACCAACGCAAGATACGGTCTTCATCGAGACTATCGACATCGACCAAAGCGCTTGTCAATTGCTCTTGAATTTTTGCACTATTATTTTTGCGCTCGTCCTCAGAATGATTTGGATTCATCCGTGCATCGAACAGATTGATCAGATTTACACTGATATCACTGTTTTTGACGATAGTTTGCTGAATATAACTACTAGAGAAGGGTGCGCGGGCTTGACGCATATAACTGGACAAAGCGCGTAGTACCACGACATCATAGGTATCTAGCTCGGTCGTCAATACCAGCTCATTAAACGAATCACTCTCAACGCGCCCCGCCCAAATTTGCTTTAGGCTCTCTTCAAACTGTGTGCGTACCACGCGGATATCGACCGTATCCACATGCTCCAAGGTCAGCTCGTACTCTTGCATCCAGATGGGCTGCTGTGGCAAGTCAAACTCATAAGTTTGTGCTGAGATGACCGATACCCCAAAATTCTCCAGTATTGGCAATACTTTTGACAAAATCACTGGCTGATTACGACCATAGAGCTTAAGATGCAACTGATTGGCGGCGTCTCCTGTCGATTGATACAGATGCCAAATCATCGGCTGTTCATCATTGATACTTGCTAACCGCTTAGTATCCTCAACTGCGGTGCGCGTATCAAATCGCTCTTGGTAAGCGGCGGGTATATAGTCTAAAAATTGACGGTTTAAGGTATTCGCTTGCTGCTCGCCTACATTATCTAGCAGCGTTCTTTGATAGTCATCATGCCACGATTCCATGAGCGCGGTAAGTTTGGCCTCGAGATCATGTTTATCAACATTATTGACCTGCCCTGGCACGATACGCACATGAACGTGAACACGGGCGTGCTCAGATTCGTTGAATTCAGTGGTGAATCCAGAAGACGTACCGCCGTATGCGTCTTTTAACACCTCTTGCACTTTTATGCGCAGCTCAGTATTGAATTTATCACGCGGGATATAAACTAAGCAGGATACAAAGCGCTGGTAGGAGTCGATGCGGCTAAACAAGCGCAGGCTTTTTTTGTCCTGCAACTCTGCAATGCCTGAGACCATAGGATATAGCTCTTCTACGCTGGCTTGAAACAGATCATCGCGCGGCAAGGTGTTGATGACGTGCATCATTTTATGATACGCATGACCCCCGCGCGGTAGATTCGCCATCGCCATAATTTTACTGGCTTTTTCGCGTAGTAATGGGATTTGCTGAACGCTAAGTTGATAAGCTTGTGAGGTCAGTAGACCAACGAAGCGGTACTCACCAATTAATTTGCCTGCTTCATCGAACTTATGAATGCCTAAAAAATCCATATATACCGGGCGGTGAATGGGAGAGACGCGGCTAGACTTTGATAGCATTAACACCCGCGGCTCAGTTAACAAGGCTTTTAAGTTAGCGGGCAAGCTATTAAAACTCTCAGAAGGCGTATCCTCACTTGAACCCCGCAGCAGACCTAGGCCGCTATTACCAATGGCGAATAAATCTATATCTTTGCTACTGACGCTTTTCTCGTTTGCATCGCTTGTGACATCAATAGCCTGATTGCCCTCTAAGCGGTACTCACGAAACCCCAAAAATATAAAATGATCGTCTAATATCCAGTCCAAAAAGGCTTGCACCTCAGTCTCTGAATAATACACTTCTGGATGTGGTTTTTGGGTTAGATCATCTTTGATATCTTTTAGGCAGGCACGCATCTGTTTCCAGTCGCCGACGACGGTATCGAGCGTATCTACTTTATCTAACAGTAATTGGCGTAGCGCTGCCAGCTCATCGTTATTTTGATATGCGATCTCGCAATGAATGAGCGACATGTGCGATGTGGCACTCTCGTCAGCGTTTTCGATACGAGTAATGTCGCCTTTGTCATCACGCTCAACACTCATAATGGTGTTAAAGGTGCGGTGTACATCGATCCCTTGCGCCTCAAAGGTCATGAGTATAGTGTCGACCAAGAACGGACGATCATAAGCGACCATCTGAATGACGGTGTGTGAGTTATGAAAGTGCTGCTCCTCTGCCACAGGGTTTAAGATGACAAGTTGTGGCTTGGTACCATCGTATGATTTGAGCCGAGTAAAATGATGCAAAGCCATACCCGCAAGGTCGGCATCACTGATATCATTTGCAGTCTCTCGATGTAGCGACTGATAATAAGTATGAATAAAATGATCCAGTAGCGACTTATCAGTTTGCACGTAACTTGTGGCAATGTCGCTAATTTTATCGATACGCTCTTTTTTAATACTTAAAGAGTTGAGCATAGCATTGTCCTTTTTTATAGATGTTTATTTTAACTATTGAAGATGGCGCATTTTTTTATTTTATCTTTTTGGTACTTGGTCCTATTTATAGAGCTTAACGCATATACCCTTAAAGCTGGCGTATACAACATCATTTCATGAATCAGCTTATGGTCAATAACCTTTACTAATAAAAGAGAGTTGATTACTTCTCTTTACTAAAATTAGAGAACACTTGTACTAGTCTACGCTATTACGGGTAGTAAATTGAACCTATTAGACAAATTTTAGTTTTTAACTTTTGTATAGTTGATACATTTTAAAATAAATACAGTACTGCTGGTATTTATACTCCTTATGCGCTATGCACTATGCGCTATGCCTGATATAGGCTGTGCTCGCGCAGATTGAGGTGGCGTAAAACTAATATAAAATGTACATCTCCCAAAAACGTGCTCGTTTTACGTTAGATGGACTACATCCGCTACCTTTTTCTTTTTATTAGCCTATATTCACTTTGTTGCTGGCAGGTGGATACTCATGGCAATCGACGACGATTATTTGTTAGAATGTGGCACAGTTATTATTCACACTCTCGGTAATTATTTATAAATGGCAGGCGTTGCAGATACTGTGACATCCAACAAGTCTTAAAAAACAAGGGCAACACTTATGATGAATATTTTGGTAATTGGTGGCGGTGGACGTGAACATGCTTTAGCTTGGCAATGCGCCAAAGACGAAAAGGTAAAAAATGTCTATGTTGCGCCAGGCAATGCAGGTACTGCCCTTGAACCTAAGTGCCAAAATGTCGTCTTAGAAGATGAGCACAGCGGAGTTATTCGCTTTTGCCAAGATAATGCTATCGATATGGTCATCGTCGGACCCGAAGCGCCTTTGGTCACAGGTATCATTGATGCTTGCCAAGATGCAGGTATAAAAGCATGGGGACCGACGGCTTATTGTGCGCAATTAGAGGGCTCAAAGACGTTTGCCAAAGAATTTATGGCAGAGCACAATATCCCAACCGCTGCGTATCAAGGGTTTACAGATGTCCATGCGGCAAAAGCCTATGTTGATGAGCAAGGCGCGCCTATTGTCATAAAAGCCGATGGTTTGGCTGCGGGTAAAGGGGTTATCGTCGCCGAAACAGTCGCGCAGGCACACGCCGCCATCGACGATATGCTGGCAAGCAACAAGTTTGGGGACGCCGGCAGCCGCGTGGTCATCGAGCAGTTCTTAACGGGAGAAGAGGCCAGTTTTATTTGTATGATCGATGGCGATAATATTTTGCCTATGGCAACCAGCCAAGATCACAAACGCGCCTTTGAAGGCGATACGGGACCGAATACTGGCGGCATGGGTGCTTACTCGCCTGCCCCTGTTGTGACCTCAGCGGTACATGACAAAGTAATGGCAAAAGTGATACAACCTGTCGTCGATGCTATGAAAGCGGCGGGTCATCCTTACACTGGGTTTTTGTATGCAGGCTTGATGATTAATGATGCAGGCGAGCCCTATGTTATCGAATTCAATTGTCGTTTTGGTGATCCAGAGACTCAGCCTATTTTGATGCGCCTGCAATCGTCGATGGTGGATTTGGTCGCACAAGGGCTAGCAGGTCAACTCCCCTCTCAAGCGAAGTGGGACAAGCGCCCAGCCCTAGGTATCGTTGTCGCTTCAAAAGGCTATCCTGAGTCCTCATCAAAGGGTGACGTGATCTCAGGATTGCCAGAGATTGACGGCAATAGCCGTGATGAGACAGTCAAGGTTTTTCATGCAGGGACTGCATTCTCTAATGATATAAATAACGCTGATGTCGATGGCAATGAAAAAGAGGTCGTCACCAGTGGTGGGCGCGTACTGTGCGTTACTGCTATCGCTGATAGTATACTTGGCGCGCAGCAAGCAGCACTAGCCGTCACAGGCGCGATTAGTTTTGATGGTGCGCAGTATCGCCGTGATATCGGTCACCATGCTATTGCGCGTGAGACGTTATAGTCTTTAGCTAATAATCTTTAGCCGACTCCTTTTTCTATCCGGCCTAGTCTATACTAGGCCATATTTTTGGCAGCGCGTAATGTGATACAATTTTTGTATGCACAGCGTCTAATTACCTTGTATTGTCATCCAAATACCCTCACATCATTACAAACCCAATGAATACTGATACTTATGGCAAATGATACGTCTAGACCTTCTGATAATAAACATTCAATCGATAATCTAAAGACCTCTGGATTTGAGCGTCGGATGTCTATTGCCAAAACGTCTTTGAATATTGGTCGCCGCTGGGCGGGTAATAGTATGTCTGGAATGTTTTTGGATAAGCAAACGCGCGAAAAACGTAATCAGGCGTTTATGGAAGCGCAGGCCAATTATGTCGCAGCAGAGCTTGGCAAATTAAAAGGCTCAGTGGTCAAAATCGGTCAAATGTTAGCGCTGTATGGCGAGCATGTACTGCCGCCTGAGATTACTCGTGCGCTACAGACGCTAAATGACGATACTGCAACGCTAGCTTGGCCAAAGATAGAACAAACGCTGCGCCGCACTTTGGGTGAAAAGCTAAGTGAGCTTGATGTGGATACTACGCCTATTGGTACGGCATCTCTAGCACAAGTACATCGTGCAACTATTAAAGCGACGGGCGAGCAAGTTGTTTTGAAGATTCAATATCCAGGGGTGGCGGACGCCATTGATTCGGACTTGGCTTTATTTAAGCGCTTATTAAAGGTTAGTAACGCAGTGCCGCAAACACGCGCTTTGGATACTTGGTTTGAAGAGATTCGAGATTTGCTGCACCGTGAAGTTGATTACAACGTCGAGGCGGCGACCACTGAACGTTTTTATGGTCGCCTAAAAGATGATCCTCGCTATTCTGTGCCCAAGATTATCCGCGACTATTCAAGCCAGCGCTTGCTGTGCATGTCTTTTGAGTCAGGAGTATCGGTCACCTCAGATATATTACAAGCCCTACCTCATGAGCGCCGTAACGCTATTGGACAAGCGGCAATTGAGATTATGATGCAGGAGATATTTGTCTGGGGCGAGATGCAGACAGATCCAAATTTTGGTAATTATCTTGTGCGTATTAGCGACGATGTAAGTGAGCCTGACAAGTTAGTGTTATTAGACTTTGGCGCTATTCGTCAGTTCGATAATGAGCTTTTGGTTATTGCACACGCGCTTCTTCGTGCAGGTTATCATCATGATCATCAAGCGATGAAAGCTGCTATGACAGGGTATGAGTTCTTTGATACGATGAGCGATAAAGTGCGCTCTGATGTGGCCTCGCTGTTTTTACTCGCAACAGAGCCATTTAGCAATCCTAATGCCAATCCAGATATTCCTGTAGAATGTTTAGATGAGCACAACCGCTACATTTGGGCAAATAGTAGACTGCATTCTCGTATATCAGAAAAAGCTACACGAGCGATGCAATCTTTTGAGTTCAATCTGCCGCCAAAAGAGTTTATGTTCATCAGCCGTAAGTTTATTGGTGCATATACCTTTTTGACTGTGATCGATGCTCACACCAATCCTGATACTTTAGTTAGACCTTACTTGACGTAATTAGACCATCGGTATATTTTTTTATTGTCATATTAACGATGTACTTTTTGAATCGCCCTTTAGCGGCGATTTTTTAACTCAATTTTAATTGCTTAGGCTATTTTATATTTGTGATATCTTACTTAGACTAATTACTATAGTTCGATACCTACTGCATTTTATTCCAGGCATCAAAGCGTGTGTGATACCCCTCAGGTTTGATCATGACCAACTGCCAACATGACTCTGCACGCGCCAAATACTTCACTTCAAAATGCGTACGCCGACTGTCAGCTGCTACCTGATAACGTTTTGTTGGTAATTGCCAAACCTTAATAGCTTGCTGCTCAGCATTGACCATATAAGACTCTATATTGGTGGCTAAAACGATCTCGCCGCCTACTCTCAACCTTGATAATAAAAACTCAAAAAAAGGCATGTTTAGCCATTGCTGGTTTGGATTATGCTGCTCAGGATTGGGGTATAAAATATAAATTTTATCAATACTATCAGGTGCGACTCCATGAACAGTCCAAGCAATCGCGTCGGCATGTATCAGGGATAAATTATCTAAATGTTGCGCCGACGCCAACTTAGCAAAGGCTGCAAATTTATTGCGAGTACGCTCAATGGCAATAAGATGAGTACTGGGATTGTCTTTTGCAAAACTAAGCGCGTGCATGCCCTTCCCTGCACCAATCTCTAGCACTAGGTGTTCATAATGTTTAGTAATGGCGGGCATCTCAAAATCACGTGGCGCTGATAGCTTATCTGGTTGAAAGGCTCTATCTTTTACATGTGATAATTTTTTTTCTTTAATAGTCATTTTTACTCAATTTATTTATAATTACTTAGGCTATTTTTAGCACTTGATGCGTGAATGCTAGTCTGTATTTGTCTTTTAATTCGTGCATGCTATTATAGCGACTCTTATTCATAGATAACACTACGACATCTATTATGACTGAATCTAATGCAAACACTGTCCCAAAAACTTACCCCTGTCCGCGCTGCGGTAAGCAAACTGCTTGGCAAGGTAACTCGTCTAAGCCTTTTTGTAGCGAGCGCTGTAAGCTGATTGACTTAGGCGCTTGGGCAAGCGAGGAATATACCCTACCCGCTGAGTCAACGCCTTTTTCTGACGAGTTATAGGCGCTAAAATAACAACTCATTGTATGCATAGTACCCCTTATTACTGTATGAGCTGATTTGCCTACTTTTAGAGCACCAATACTACTTTTAGCTCCAATACCAAATTACATCTTCTTTATACCCTATCCAAAGGACTTTTTATGTCAGCGACTTATCTGATGCCTACTTATACCCGTCAGCCTGTCAGTTTTACTCGCGGATCGGGCAGCTGGCTCTACACTCAAGATGAGACGCCGTATCTTGATGCGCTTACAGGTATTGCAGTATGTGGTCTTGGGCATTGTCATCCACAAATCACCCAGGCTATCTCTGAGCAAGCAGCAACTTTGATTCATACGAGTAATTTATTCGGTATCGACTGGCAGGAGCGCGCAGGCGAAGCGCTATGTATGGCGGCGCAAATGGACAGCGTCTTCTTTGCCAATAGCGGCGCGGAAGCTAACGAAGCGGCGCTTAAAATGGCGCGCTTACATGCCCATCAGCAAGGCTTTAAGCGCCCCAAAGTTATCGTCATGGAACAATCATTTCATGGGCGTACCTTGTTGTCCGTATCGGCAACTGCCAATCCAAAAGCGCGTGAAGGGTTTTATACTTTGGATGAGGACTTTGTCCGTGTGCCTTTTGGTGATATCGGCGCAGTCCAGCAAGCTGCGCAAGAGCATGAGGATATCTGCGCTATCTTCGTTGAGCCTATTCAGGGCGAAGGTGGTCTTAATACTGCGGCGAATGGTTTTAGCTATTTGGAGGAGCTACAGGCTGAATGTGACGCTCATAACTGGCTATTTATGCTTGATGAGGTACAAACGGGCAATGGACGTACGGGCAAATATTTTGCTTATCAGCATAGCAATGCACGCCCTGATGTATTAACTACGGCTAAAGGCTTAGGCAATGGCTTTCCTGTAGGCGCTTGTATGGTACGAGGACGCGCAAAAGACTTGTTTGGCGCAGGTAGTCATGGCTCAACCTATGGCGGCACACCACTTGCTAGCCGCGTGGTACATACCGTGTATGACATCCTTGCTAATAGCGATATTATGACTAATGCAGTCGTTGAAGGCCAGTTCATACGTGACAATATGGTGGACGCTTTGTCACAATATGGCGTTAGTGCTCGCGGCGCTGGTACCATGATCGGTATTGTCTTGCCTGAGACGATGGACTGTAGCCAACTGGTTGATCGCGCCCGCGTGGAGCAAAAACTTATCATCAACGTCACAGGCTCTCATGTCATTCGTCTCTTGCCAACGTTGAACATCAGCCGTGATGAGAGTGAGCAAGTCGTTGAGCGTTTACTGACGATGCTAAAGCCTATGTTTTGATAAAAAACAAAAAACCTCTAAATATTTTAGAGGTTTTTTTATTGCTGATATTACCTCATTAATTTTAATTGGCATTAAAGTACTTTTTGAGCACTTCAAGACTACGGGTAATCTTAGCAGGTTGCTGCTCATGATTGAGCGTTACTGCATATAGTACAAAGCTTGGTAGCTGATAGCCTGTAAGCACCTCAACCAAATTACCGCTTTCAAGCTCACGCTTGATGTCCATCTCCATAATTCTGATTAAGCCATGACCTTCTTTAGCCAAAGTCATCGCCATAAAGACGTTATTGGTATGGATACGCGAGTTCATCTTCATACGGGTCTTTTTACCCGTTTCTGTATGAACTAGCTCAACGTGATTGGCATCTTTCATAATATCGATGACGATCATTTGATGATCCGCTAAATCCTTTGGACTCTCAATCTTTTTGTGTTGTCTAAGATACTGCGGCGAAGCCACTAGCATTTGACGCACATCTGATAGCGGATGATTGCATAGCGTTGAGTCATTGATATTAGGGCTCATACGAATAGCGATATCAATGCGCTCATCAATCATATCAACGTAGTGATTGTCTGCAAGGTAGGTGATACTCAAATCATCATGCGCTGCCATCCAAGTCGATAGCGCTGGCAGTATATGATGTACACCCAATTCAGGCGTTGTGGCAATACGTAGGCTACCAGCAAGTTCATCGCGCAATTGATTGACTTTTATGCGGCCTTGTTCAGCGGCACTGACCATGTCTTTGGCCGACTCATAAAAGCTCTCGCCAGCTTCTGTTAAGCTAAGCTTACGAGTTGATCGATGAAGTAATACTACGCCAAGCTCATTTTCTAATGAGCGTATTTGCTGACTGACCGCACTCGTTGTAATCCCAAGCTCGCGGGCTGAGCCACTAAAAGAGCCGTGTCCGACAACGCTTGCGAACACAGCCATACCACGTAAATTGTCTAACATATTCTCACCTAAGCTAGGTTTTAGTTTTTAATATAACTTAACTAGTATAGCCGATATTAATTAGCAGTACATAATATAAATCTAACCCAAAGGTCAAAAACTGCTTTTAAATCACAAAATAACGGTATCAAAATCAAAACAATAGCTAATTATTATTAAATTTTGAGAATAATACTGACACATCACTGCCTATCAATAAATATCAGAAATGATAATTTTTAATATAACTGAACCTTGCCCATTTTGCCTTGTCCTTGCTCGGTCAGATACTGCATCACAGGAGTGCTTAGTAGTTTAGATTCAGCAACTTCAAGTGCCTGTACCATTCTTTGCGCGCGGCGACGCTCTGGCGTCTTATGCTGAGACTCCATGATACTACTATCAATCTGTAAGCTGATCTCTGTATTGACAAACTGCTCTTGCAACTTTGCTGCCATTTGCTGAAAGATGGTTTGAAGATGCGTACTGTTAACCCCGGTAATAAACGACGCTTTACCATCGCACATGCCAGTCATGACGCCTTGACGTGCAAGCGCTAGCTCATCTTGCGCTAATACATTTGATTCGCGCGCCGTCTGCAGCCAATAGTCCCATTTGTCCGCTGTCCATTCTCCGGTCAAGTCCTGCGGAGCACAGCGCAATAGCTCGCGGGGATCATCGATGCTAGCCAACTGAGAATCATTACGCATCGGCTCAGCAATCGGCTCAGCAATCGGCTCAGCAATCGGCTCAGCAATCGGCTCAGCAATCGGCTCAGCAATCGG
>NZ_JBQQEZ010000009.1:0-137155 GCF_052258425.1 Psychrobacter sp. T6-4 | reverse complement strand
GCCGTGTCTGGAACACAGCTTTGATAAACTAGCAGCGATCAGCAGTGCCATGGTTGAATGTTCAACACGCCCTAATGTTGTATTTAAAGACTGCCAAATTATATATCATTGCAGCAAGAGCAGGTAATAATTGAGCAACAAAATACCTTTGAAACATTTTGAAATATCTATTTAAAATCAGCTATTTACTCGCTGTAATGACAGATTGTAGCAACCTTAATTAGCACAATATGCACAAAGCACACTTACACTATCAACAGACTATATAGAGATACTTGCTATAATTACTCATAAGTTAAAAGTACTGACAACAACAAGAATAGTCATAAAATAAGTATAAGGTGCATTGTCAGTTTACAAATAACAGAAAATATAAAGAAGGAGTCAGATTTGGCTAAGTTAGTAAAGTTACATCGTTCTACCAACAACCGTATGATTGCAGGTGTGATGGGCGGCATTGCAGAGTACCTTGGATGGTCGCCTACGTGGATACGAGTATTGTTTGTTTTAGTATCAACTTTGAGCGCTGCAGTACCTGGTATTTTAATCTATGTGATTCTTTGGATTATTATGCCAAAAGCAAGTAGTCAATCTTATCAGTAAGCTAAGCATCATTAATAAAACGTACAACCTATAAAAAAATAAAATCCTGACCAAACAGGGTGCCTGATATACTTTTCCTCCTGCCCAGATGTTCATTCATCTGGGTATTTTTTTGCTTAGATTTTGTTATGTTCAATATAATTAATAGGTTCTTTAACTATAAATATAGTTGCCGTAAATATAGATAAAATCATCAATTTTTAGTAAGGTGAGCACACTATAACTTGGCAGCAAAAAACTGTGCAAGTTTCTATACTTTAAACATCCTCATTCATAGTGATTATTATGACCAGTCAAGATATGACCCAAGACCAAAACACGCAACCGATGACGTTTCAAGATCTGATTTTGACGCTACAAAGCTTTTGGGCGGCAAAAGGCTGCGTTATTTTGCAGCCTTACGATATGGAGATGGGCGCAGGAACGTTTCATACGGCGACGTTTTTGCGCTCTTTAGGGCCTGAGCGCTGGAACGCCGCTTACGTTCAGCCCTCGCGTCGTCCAACAGACGGTCGTTATGGCGACAACCCTAATCGTTTGCAGCATTATTATCAGTTTCAAGTCGTGCTCAAGCCCAATCCGCCTAATATTCAAGAGCTGTATTTGGACTCACTCAGAGCGATCGGTATTGATCCGCTCGTGCATGATGTGCGTTTTGTTGAGGACAATTGGGAGTCGCCTACGCTTGGTGCGTGGGGCCTTGGCTGGGAGATTTGGCTCAACGGTATGGAGGTCACGCAGTTTACTTATTTTCAGCAAGTCGGCGGTATCGAATGCTTCCCCGTGACAGGCGAGATTACTTACGGTCTTGAGCGCCTAGCCATGTATGTGCAAGGTGTTGATAGCGTTTATGATTTGGTCTGGGCCGATGGCGAATTTGGCCGCGTGACTTATGGCGATGTCTTTCACCAAAACGAGGTGGAGCAATCGACCTATAACTTTGAGCACGCAGATGTGCCTATGATGGGGCAGATGTTTGACTTCTATGAGCAGCAAGCAGATAAGCTCGTTGACGTAGGGTTGCCGCTACCTGCTTATGAGATGGTGCTCAAAGCCTCACACGCTTTTAACTTACTCGATGCGCGCGGTGCAATCTCAGTAACCGAGCGTCAGCGCTTTATTTTGCGCGTACGTACGCTGGCACGCAAAGTCGCTTTTGGCTACGTCGAGGCGCGCGCCAAGCTCGGCTTCCCGCTTGCAGATGATGAGCATCGCCAAGCGGCTTTAGATAAGTATTTGCCAAAAGTTGAGAGCGAGTAATAAGCTTGTGGAGCAAAGTATGAATCATTATGGCAGCTGCCTTTGTGGCGGTATTGTGTACCAGATCAGCGGTGACATAACCGATGTTCTAAACTGTCATTGCTCGATGTGTCGCAAGCTGCATAGTAGTGCGTTTCGAACTCGCGGTGTAGTATTGACAAAAGATTGGCAGACGACTCAAGGTCAAGAGCTACTGACGTTTTATGAGTCATCATCAGGTGAGTACAAAGGATTTTGTAGGGTTTGTGGCTCACAGATGTATACCAAGTTTGACGCCAAGCCTGAGGTGCTAGGGTTTCCACTAGGTACTTTAGATAACGATCCGCAAGTTACGCCTCAGCGTCATATCTTTGTTGCTAGTAAAGCGCCTTGGCATAGCATTACAGATGATTTACCGCAAATAGATGAATACTAACACTTTTATATCAATTAAGAATTTATAAAAATAGAGTCCATTATGAGTACCATATTATTTGAATTAGGCTGTGAAGAGCTACCGCCAAAGAGCCTAAAACCCTTACGTGATGCGCTAGAGCATAGTGTTAAAGAGCAATTAGATGAGGCTGATATTACCTTTGATAGTATCAAGGCTTTTGCCGCGCCGCGCCGTTTGGCGATTCAGATTCAGGGTATAGCACAAAGCCAGCCTGATCGCAGCGAGCAAAAACGTGGGCCTGCGATAAAAGCGGCTTTCGATAGCGATGGTAATCCGACACGCGCGGCGATGGGCTTTGCCAAAGGATTAGGTATCGAGGCCAGTGAGCTTATCACTATCAATACTGACAAAGGCGATTATGTCGGCTATGAGCAATTAATACAGGGCCGCGCGACGACAGAGCTATTACCTGGTATCTTTCAAACGGCATTAGATAACTTGCCGATTGCCAAGCGTATGCGCGCAGGGAGTAGCCGCGAGGAATTTGTTCGCCCTGTGCAGTGGGTAGTATTGATGCAGGATGACACGGTGATTGAGGCGACGATTCAAGGCCACAATACGAGCAATCAAACGCGCGGTCATCGCTTTCATAGTCCTGAGTACTACGCTATTACTCATGCTAATGACTATGAGGGCTTATTAAAAGGGCTCAAAGTCGTTGCAGATTTTGATACCCGTCAGATGCTAATCAAAAACCAAGTTAAAACATTAGCTGATGAGGTCAATGCTAATGCTATTATTCCGCAGGATTTACTAGATGAAGTGACTGCTTTAGTAGATTTCCCAATTGCCCTGCGCGCAAGTTTTGAGCCGCGCTTTTTGCAAGTACCGCAAGAGGCGCTGATCTCTACCATGCAGGCGGATCAAAAGTACTTTTGCTTAACGGACAAACAAGGCAAATTGCAGCCTTACTTTATCTTTATCACCAATATCGAATCAAAAGATCCCAATCAAATCATCGAAGGGAACGAAAAAGTGGTGCGCCCGCGCCTGGCCGATGCTGAGTTCTTCTTTTTGCAAGATCAAAAACAGCCGTTGTTTGCACTGACGGAAAGTCTAAAAACACGGGTGTTCCAAGATAAGCTTGGGACGATTTGGGAAAAATCTGAGCGTATTGCTAAACTTGCCGCTTTTATCGCCACTTTGATGCAAGAGCAAGGCCATACCCTAGATATCAATGAGACGGTACGAGCAGCGATACTGTCCAAAGCAGATTTGGCTAGCTCACTGGTGGGTGAATACCCTGAATTGCAGGGTATTGCAGGTACTTATTACGCGCGTCTCAATGGTGAGCCAGAAGCCGTCGCAGCCGCTATTGAGGAGCAGTACTTACCCAAATTCAGCGGCGACGAGTTGCCACAAACCGCGATTGGTATTTGCTTAGCGCTAGCAGATCGTTTAGATACCTTGGTCGGTATCTTTGCGATAGATCAAGCGCCGACGGGCTCAAAAGATCCATTTAGCTTACGCCGCTCAGCTATTGGTATTTTGCGTATATTGATCGAAAAGCAGTTACCGATTAATCTAATAGCGCTCGTTGAGCAAGCGATTAAAGGCTATAGCGATAAGAGCGGCAACAAAATCGCCAAAATGGGTGATGCTTTTACTCAAGTCATGAACTTTTTGAACTCGCGCTATCGGGCAATGTATACCGAGCAAGGCGTCAGCGTCGATACTATTCAAGCAGTGCAAGCGATTAACCCGCACATGCCGCTTGATTTTGATCAACGTATTCGCGCGGTACAGGCTTTTAGTGAGCTGCCTCAAGCGGGTATGCTTGCAGAATCTAACAAGCGCGTGGCAAATATTTTGGCCAAGTCTGAGAGCGATGTATCAGATAGTGCCGATGAGAAGCTGCTCAGTGAGACCGCCGAACAAGAGTTATATCAAGCCCTGCAGCACGCGCAAAACGATGTCGCACCGCTTCTTAAAACTGCAGATTACACGCAAGTACTGCAAACGCTCGCGCGTTTAGACGCGCCGCTTACTCAGTTCTTTGATAAGGTAATGGTCAATAGTGAAGACGCCGCGCTCAAAGCCAACCGGCTAGCCCTACTTAAGCAAGTGCGCGCGCTGTTCTTGACGGTGGCGGATATCAGTGAGTTACAACTCTAAGCGTGCGGCGATAGTTCATAATCGATAAAAAACTGGCCTATAAAGCCAGTTTTTTATTAACAGTATAACGATAGTGCTATAGCGATTATTTACGTAGACTCTATCTTATATTTATCTGTGATCAATCAAAGGAGCATTGCTGTGTTCGCTGCTGTCGTTATTTTTATAATCATTTGGATTAGCATGTGGGGCTTTTATAAGTTTATGTATCCGCGCGCGCCCAAAAGCATGATGCCAAAAGAGGGTGATGTCACAACCCCGCGTATATGCAACTTTTGTGGTCATAGCTTGGCTGAATATCGCGGCGTCGTTGAGCATGCCTCACCAGTTATCAATCATGAGGCAAACGCTACGACAACGAGTGCTGTTCAATTGGATAAAACAGGCGAGCTATTTTTTTGTAATTATGAGCATCAAGCGGACTTCCATGCGGGCAAGACGTATTGCTAATGTTTAGTTTTTAAAAGCTTACAATACCGACTGCGCGTCTTTTATAATTTTGTTTAGTAAGCCTTCTGCTTTTTTATCCTCGTCATGACGCGCGTCATTGACTTTATTGTTAGTGTTTATCTTTTCGTACAAGTTCAAACAGCATAGAACGAGTAAGTTCTCTTGACTTAGATTAGGCGCTTCAGCTTTAAGATCTAGCGCGTAGTTATTAATATAAGATACTGCCGCACGCAGCTCTTCTTCTTCATGTACGGGGCAATAGATTGGGTATTTATTGCCAGCAATAGCGATATCTACCTTTTTTATTTGCGGCTCTTTAGGAGCGGGCTGCTGTGGTTTAGAGTGCTGCGATGGTGCTTGTGATGACGGCATTAGCTTGTCTGTTGACTCTATTTTTGGCGCACTGGTGCTAGAGTGTTGCGTTTTTAGATCGTCATTTTTAGTCGTGTCTGACTTTTGGAGCTCTTGATCCGTCTTGGTTTTTGCTACATCAGATTGGGCGTTAGTCATAATAAATCCTACAAAATGTGGTGATAGAAATAGGTGGGTAAGCGCTCGACTTAAAAACCTTTAAGGGCGGTTAGCTCATATCGTCAATATTCTTTTGCATTAAAATGACGCTATCAGCTCTCTGTTTGATCAATAAGGGTCAACCGCTTTAAGACCACTTGCGTGCGCTCAGCTGCCAGTTGATTCTTTTCTTGCAAGTCGCTATTTTGCTTTTGCAGTTTCTCGTTTTGCTGTTGTAGCTCTTGATTGCTTTGCTTAAGATCGCTGTTTTGCTGCTCTAAGGTTTTGATTTGAGTTTGTAGTTTGTCTTGCTCTTCGCCAATCATATGATGCGCTTCAGCTAAGCTTTGATAGCGCTTATCAAAATCAACCAGCTGTTTTTTGGTGCTATCACGTTCTTTATCACTATTATCAAGCTTGGTTTTGAGCGCTGACAACTCTTTTGGATCAGCAGTGGGCTGCTGTTTGAGACGGGCAAGCTCGTGACTGACAGTTTGGTACTGTTTTTTGATATCGAGTACCATTTTTTCTAGTATTTTAAGTTGGTCATACATAGTCCGTTGTTATCCTTAAGTGACGTCTGCAAGTGAATTTGGGTAGCTGCCTTTACTACTAGGTTTAATAATGCCATAGGTGACCGCATAATATCTATATCAACAAAGTAATTGCCTCCCTTACCATACCGCAAAATCTGTGAGCCGTTTTGCTCACTTTTTATAATAGGATTGTTTATGAATGATAATATTTCAGGATGGAACACCTGGTCTGCTGCCATTGAAGACTGGAGTGATGTGACTATCAGCGAGCTGCATGGGTTGATGACAGGTCTTATGACTGCTTGCTATGCGCCCGACGCCGCAGGTTGGGCTAGTGTCCTTGAGGAGTTAAGCTTTGCGCCGTTGCCTACTGAGGCGCTGACACTACTGACTGAGGAAGCCGAGGACACGGTATTTGTACTCAAAGACAAAGACGATGCCTACGGCTTTACGCCGCTAGTACCTGATGACGAACACGATTTGTACGAGCGCGTAATGGCTTTGAAACAGTGGTCAAATGGCTTTATGACTGGTTTTGGTATCACTGATTGTCAGATCAGTAGCGATGAAAACGAGATGCTCACTTATCTGGCAAAAATTGGGGCGATTCGCTTAGAGATGGATGATGAGTTTGACGGCGGTGAGGAGTCCTATTTAGAGCTTTATGAGTTCGCTCGTATGGTGCCCATCAGCTTTGCCACGCGTAAGCGCAAAGCGGTCAAAGATTTGGCGCTGATATCAGGATTGGCTATTGATGCAAAGACGACCAAAGAGCGTCAAGCTGAAGAAAAACGCGCGAAGCCCATGCCGCCTGTTATCGATATTATGAATCAAGATAATCCATCATAAATAATAGTGATAACGCTAAAGACAAGGAGTCATGATGATAAGTGATCAGGATAAAATACATCTGCGCCGCTGCGTTGAGTTGGCATCAGAGGCACTAGAAGCAGGCGATGCGCCCTTTGGTAGCGTGCTCGTTGATAGTGATGGGCAAGTGCTGCAAGAGGATCGTAATCGTATCAACAGCGTTGATGCCACCTACCATCCTGAGATTGCGCTTGCACGCTGGGCGGCGCAAAATATGAGTGAGACTGCGCGAGCAACAGCTACCGTTTACACCTCAGGCGAGCACTGCGCGATGTGCTCAGCGGCGCACGGACTAGCAGGCCTTGGGCGTATCGTCTATATCAGCTCAGCTAAGCAATTGGGCGAGTGGATGGCGGATATGGGCGTAGAGTCGCCTCTGTCTATAAACACCTTGTCCATCACAGAAATTGCGCCTGACATTGCAATTGAAGGGCCAGTAGCAGGCCTAGATGATGAGATCAAATCCTTGCAACAGCGCTTCGTTAAACAAGGCTAATTTTATATAAATAAGGATGTCTTATGTCCGTAACTCAAGATCCTAGTACCCAAGAAAGCAGTACTCAAGAAAACAGTACTCAAGAAAATAGTACTCAGTATTCTAGTACTGTATATCCTGTACAAAGTTTGGATTGGCTTAGCCGTCTGATTGGCTTTGACACCGTTAGTCGGCACTCAAACTTGGCACTGATAGAAGATGTACAAGGATACTGCAAGCAGCTAGGCTTAAGCGTCGATTTGACTTTTAATGAAGCTAAGAACAAAGCCAATCTATTTGTCACTGTGCCCGCAGGCAAGCTGGCTGATATTGTCGATGGCGGTCTTGTGCTCTCAGGTCATACTGATGTCGTGCCCGTCGATGGTCAGGATTGGACGTCTGATCCGTTTAAAGCGGTCATTCGCGGCGATAAGCTTTATGGTCGCGGGTCGTGCGATATGAAAGGCTTTATCGCCTGCAGCTTAGCGTTATTGCCAAAAGCAGTAAAATTATCGAATGCAGGTCAGCTTAAACGTCCGCTGCATCTGGCGCTATCCTTTGATGAAGAAGTGGGCTGTTTGGGCGCGCCGCTGATCTTAGCGGATCTAAAGACGCGCGGCATCACGCCTGATTATTGTATCGTCGGTGAGCCAACTCTGATGACGATGGTGACAGCGCATAAGGGCATCGCCGTCTATCGTTGCCGCGTGCATGGCAAGTCGGCGCATTCTTCCTTAACCAATCAAGGCGTCAATGCGATCAGCTATGCCAGCCGTTTGGTTGGCTATGTTGATGAATTAGCCGAAGAGATAAGCCATCGTGATGATAATGACCCTGTATTTGATGTGCCATATTCTACCTTATCCGTTGGCACGATAAAGGGCGGTACGGCAACTAACATTGTACCGAATCTATGCGAGTTTACTTTTGACTATCGCAACTTGCCGCACATGACCCAAGAGGACGTGATCGCGCCTATCAAAGCAAAAATAGCTGAGCTGAGTGCGCAAATGCAGGAGCGCGATGTGAGTACGGGTATAGAGTTGACACAAAAAGAAGGCGTGCCGGCAATGACCGATAGTGATAATGGCGAGCTACAAGCGCTAATCGCCGCGCTCACGGGTAATGATACCCGTCATAAAGTCGCTTATGCGACCGAAGGCGGGCAGTTCACCAATAGCGGTATTCCAACGATTATTTGCGGCCCAGGTAGCATTGAGCAGGCGCATAAAGCTGATGAGTTCGTTGAGCTTAGCGAAATTGCGCGCTGTGATGGGTTCTTAATGAAGTTATTAGACAGCTGTACTGCCATCTCATAAGCTAAAATCTAAAAAAGTTAAGCACAATACACACCGTCTTATGGGCGGTGTTTTGTCGTTTTACAGACTAAATATTGAATTTGTATTTTAATTCAAACGTAGGGGTTACTGATGTCTTGGCATCTATTTACCGTATTTTTTATCACCACGTTTTTTATCTCAGCGACGCCAGGACCCAATATGCTACTGGCGTTTCAGTATGGGCTGAACTATGGCGTTAAGCGCACCCTTTGGACGCTAGCAGGGTTAAGTCTGGGCTTATTTATCCTGCTGCTCTCAACCTTACTGGGACTCGATGTCATCAGCCGTCAGTCGCCTTGGCTGCTTGATATTATCAAAATTATCGGGGCGCTGTATCTCATCTATTTAGGGGCCGTCACATGGCGCGATACGGGCGAAAGTGATGGCTTGGTAGCAGACGCAAAACAGATGAGCGCTGATATAGCGAGCACGCAAAAGAGGGGTGTCAGTGATTGGCGTCTGTTTCGTATTGGCGTCTGGGTGTCGCTATCTAATCCTAAAGCGATTTTATTCTTTGCCGCCTTTTTTCCAAAATTTATCGATTTTGCAGCGCCGCTCTGGTCGCAATATATCTTGCTAACATTAGGCTTCTTTTTGAGCGAAACGATTTGGCAAATTATCTATACCATCGGCGGTAAACAGTTGGCAGGCTGGCTTGAGGTTGGCAATCGCTTGGCTTGGCTCAATCGTATTTGCGGGGTAATATTTATTTTGATTGCTCTGGCTTTATTGATTGAAGTGGCTAGTCCTTTTGTGGTCTAAAAGACATCACTCATAAAAGGACTCATGCTTACTCGCAAAAAAGCCGTTCACTATTGAATAGCAAACGGCTTTTCTTATTTAAATCGTTGGGTGTCGCAAGCTCCACACCAACCTACATATCTAAATTTTAACTTAACGATGAACCGTCGTAGGGTGCGTTCCACGCATCGTTAAGTTTAACTGGTGCTTAAAAAGCACCCTACAATACAAACCAGATTAACCTAAGCCAAAACTTCAACCAGCTCACCTTTAACCATATGCGGGCTGACAAAATCAGTCACTTTCACGCTGACGATTTTACCAAGTAGCTCATCCATTTTATCGACATCATATTTAAACATTACCGTACGGGTGTTATCCGCCGTACCGATTAAGCAGTCAGGATGACGATTGGCAACTTGCTCAACGAGTACGCGAGTCGTCGTTCCGACCATTTCATGGGACTTGGCGAGCGTCGAGTCGATTATGACCTTTTGAAATTCTGCCAAGCGCGCTTTTTTAGTGCTAAAGCTCACATCATCAGGCAGCTCTGCCGCTGGCGTGCCCGGACGCTTAGAATAAATAAAGCTGTACGAATGATCAAAGTTTAGCTCTTTAGCTAGGTTCAGCGTATCCTGAAAATCCTGATCGCTCTCACCTGGGAAGCCGATAATAAAGTCACTAGACAGATGAATATCAGGACGCACAGCTTTAAGCTTATTGATCTGATTAATATAAACATCAATGGTATGGTTACGCTTCATCGCGGCAAGTATAGCGTTTGAACCGCTTTGTACTGGCAAATGCAAATGTGAGACCAGCTCTGGCAACTGCGCGTAAGCATCGATAATGTCATCGGTGAATTCTAACGGGTGGCTAGTGGTGTAACGAATACGCTCCACACCATCAACATGTGAGACGTAGTGCAACAGTTCTGCGAAGCGGCAAATACTGCCATCGTCTTTTTCGCCGCGATAGCCGTTGACGTTTTGACCTAATAGATTGATCTCACGCACGCCTTGCTCAGCTAAGCTGTCGATTTCTGCTAGTACATCATCAAGTGGGCGTGATAGCTCTTCGCCGCGCGTATATGGCACCACGCAAAATGAGCAATACTTTGAGCAGCCCTCCATAATGGAGACAAAGGCCTTGTAGCCATCAACTTTTGGCTCAGGCAAAAAGTCAAACTTCTCAATACTGGGAAAGGAGATATCTATCGTTCCAATACGATTTTTGGGAGCGATATCACGCTGCTCGTTGGATTGATCGTACAGCTCTGGCAGGCGATGCAAGGTTTGCGGGCCAAATACCATATCGACATATGGCGCACGCTTTTGGATATTATCGCCCTCTTGTGAGGCCACGCAGCCGCCAACACCAATGACCAAATCGGGACGTTTTTCTTTGAGTTTGCGCCAGCGTCCAAGCTCTGAGAACACCTTTTCTTGCGCTTTTTCGCGAATAGAGCAGGTATTCATCAGGAGCACGTCGGCGTCATCAATATTATGAGTAACTTCCATACCATGTGAGTCGCCAAGTACATCAAGCATTTTGTCAGAATCATAGACATTCATCTGACAGCCTTGAGTGGCGATGAATACCTTTTTGCTCACGCCTTTATTCCCATCAGTCGTTACAGGTGCTGCAACTGAGCTTGACTCATCATCTGCAACCAAAAGGGTGGATTTGGCCGCGACGTCATTGATACGGGGATTAAATACAGTAACACTCATAAGGAAAAGTCCATGATTGCGCAAAATATAGCGAGGTAGCCGATTCTAAGAGTCTACCAAAACAATAGACGGCGTATTTTATCACAACCCACTATCAAAGTGAAAAGTAAGCAAGCATATACAGTGACTATAATAATAAGCTATTTATAGCAGTATCAATCGCTTAGCGCTATTGTCGTCGATAGCTTCATTCATTTACACTTATTATCACAGCTGTGTTACGCGCCACTGTCCTATTTATTAACAAAAGGTAAAGGCTGTGGTTGAAAGTGCTTTGACTATAGTATGATGAAAACCTGAATCTGAGCGAAACCCAATCGCCACCCCTGCATTTGTGCAGATACCATTTGATGCAGACCCAATATAGAGAGCCAGTATGACAAAGCCAAACCGCCCTATGCACCAAAAAAAGTCTAACAACAAAAAACTAATAACTGCAATCTCTAAATGTCTAGAGACCGGCTCGCTACGATTTAGCGTGCTAAGCATAGCGACGGCAATGAGTGCGCTGGGGCTATCGCAGGTGGCTTGTGCTGAGCTGACTTGGGGCGAGGGCGATAGTATGCAATCAAGCGGCAATTATCAAACGGATGCTTATAGACCTGACAACAGCATTGATTACTTCAATGCAGCGGCGCAAGCAGAAAATCGCGGCGATACCAGCGCACTCTACAATTATGAGCAAATGATGAGCGGTGGCATCTTTGCCATGTATCCCACTTATTGGCGCATGAATCTAGACCTAAATTCGCAAAGTTCTGCAGCAATATCACAGTTCGTCCGTCAATATCCAGATACGGTCATGGCAGAAAAGCTGGTTGCGGACTATGCAGAGACCAAGGCGGGCTCCAATGACTACGCGTCTGTGCGACAAGTGGCCAACCTAATTACCAATGCTGATAGTTCTGAGCGCTGCGCGGTAGCGCTTGGGTTTAATAATGGTGGCGATACTATGCGCGCCATGGCGGCCAAATCCGACGTGTGGCTGACCACCAAAAAGCAGCCAGCACTGTGCGATCAGCTGGCGATGGAGATGAATAATAACGCGCTAATTAGCAATCAGGATCGCGCGGCGCGTCTCAAACGTATGCTACGTGTTGGCAAGACTGGTGATATTATGGCGCTGTCATCGCGCCTTGGTACGCCTATTCCGTACTCATCATTGAGTGAAATTCAGCTCAATCCCTCCGCTTTCTTTGGTCGTTTTGGTCGCGAGTCTGCAAGCCAAACCAATCAGTATCTCTATCTATATGCTCTAGGCCGTCTGGCTGATAAGTCCTATCGCGAAGCGGCTATGCAATTAGAGTTTGATGTCAAACAAGATAATCAGCGCGCCTCAAAGCTCCTGAATGATGACACGCGCCGCTATGCTTACCGTATCATCGGTGTCAAGCGTATGAATCACAATACCGATGATGGCTTTAATAGTGAGGCGGTAGATTGGTTCCGCAATAGCTTAGATGATGATTTTAACTTTGAAGAAGCCGAAGACTATGCGATGGCAGCTATTCGCTTTAGTCGCTGGGATGATGTCATTGCCGCTATCTCACGCATGGATAGCGAGACGCAAAAGTCTGAGCAGTGGCAGTATTGGCTGGCGCGTGCGTATGAGCAATCAAGCGACGCGGGCAAACGCGCTCTTGCCAAACAGATGTACCAAAACCTTGCAAGTAGTAATGAGTATTACGGTCTGATGGCAAAAGATAAGGTCGGTCAGCGTTTTGATATTACGCGCCTAGGTGGTAGCAGTTTGCCAAATGTTAGTAGTAGCGACCGTACGCGCGTGATGCAAGAACCCAACTTTGCTCGTGCCTTTGCGCTTTATAACGCCGATGCTAGCCGTGCGTATGCTAACCGCGAATGGAATTGGGCGGTCAAACAGGCACGCGATAATCGTGATGATAATCTAATCATAGCCGCGGCTCGTCAGGCGCATGATATGGGCTGGCTGGATCGTGCCATTTATGCTGCTGACAACACTCAGCAAGTGAGTAGCGTAGCGCTATCGCATCCGATGCCGCATCAAAGCGCCGTTGTACGTTACAGCAGGGAGGCTGGCATTGATCCTGCGTGGGCTTACGGCATTATGCGTCAAGAGAGCCGTTTTGTGACCTCAGCACGCTCCAACGTTGGTGCTAGTGGTTTGATGCAGGTCATGCCTGATACCGCCAAGTACATTGCACGCAATTTAGGCGAGACTTATAGCGCTAGCCGCGCCAACAGTGGCGATACCAATATTCGCTACGGGACGTGGTACATGGGCGATATCTTGGGCAAACTCAATTACCAGCCTGTCCTTGCAACCGCAGGGTACAACGCAGGCCCTAATAACGCTAAGCGCTGGCAGCCTGTTTATGGCTCGCTTGCTGCCGATCAGTACGTTGAGAGCATTGCCTTTCCTGAGACGCGCAATTACGTTAAGCATGTGATGGAAAACGCCACTATCTATAGCAGTCTACTCGGTCGCGCCCAGCCTATTACTCAGCGTATGGGTACAGTGCCAGCGGCTTTTTAACACTCTACATACGCCAAAACCCTTTGATAAGGTGTTAAGGGGATTTTCAAAAAATTGTAAGCAGGTTGTTTTATAAGCTTGATACATCGTTTTGATATTTATCATATTTTTTTAGATGATAGGAGTCGTTTACGTTTGTGCTATATATTAAAAAAAGCGTTTTGCTACCATTGATTTAGTCTCCGTCCATGTTTGTTGTGAGATTGTCTAAGCGCTGACTGACAACCTAATTACTGATACTGCTCTATTAACTATGATAAAAAAATATTTAAACGCATCTACACTCTCAAGTGGATACCAGTTATCTACTTTGATGCGTGTGCATCCTAAAACCAAGCTCAATCCAAAAGTCTCTATATCAAGTCCGCTTCATTCTTTACGTTACCGCTTATGTCAGAGCGCTATAAGTATACTTGGGGTTTTATTAATTCAAGCAACTATCAGTACTTCTGTAAATGCTGCAAGCGTGACGCAGTCAGGTCAGCGCGTACTTATGATTGAGATGACGCCAGCACTATGCAAACTCCAGCCAACGCGTGCACGTATGCGTCAATGTTTGGAGGGGTATTCATTAACGGTATCAGGTCTAAATTTAGGTTACGGTGCTAGCTGTGGCAGCAGTAGTGAACCGCGTTTGACGCCACTGCAACTAAAAGTCGTCAACCGCATCATGCCCGACACCACGGTGCGCAATCAGACTTGGCAGCACTATGGCGCTTGCGGGCCAATAAGCGCTAATAGCTATTTTCGCCTGATTACCAACTATGCAGGCGATCTAAAACTGCCAAGTGAGCTGACCACAGGTAACAGTTATACCGTTTCAAAGTCGCGTTTTTTGCGGCAAATGACGCGCTTGAACAAAGGTATGCGCTCATCAAACATCGATCTAATCTGCCAAGAGGGTAGTCGTCGCCAGTCTATCTTAACTGACATTCATATCTGCTACACCGGTAGCAGTTTTAGTAAATGTAGCAATCCTATCAACACTTGTGGCGGTAATTTTATTATTTCAGGCGGTAATTAGTTCATGCGTATAAAATGTAACAATAAAATTTTGAACTCCTGTCTTATCTTATCTAGACGTCTTATTGAGCGAAGTGCTACACTAGCCCACGTTTGAGACATTCATTAGTTGTCGTGACCATATTTTATAATCAATGAGGGAGTATTCTATGAAACAACCTATTCGTGTTGCCGTCACTGGCGCTGCTGGTAATATCAGTTATGCCATGCTATTTCGTATCGCATCAGGTGAGATGCTAGGCCCAGATCAGCCTGTTATCTTGCAATTGCTTGAGATTACGCCAGCACTTGACGCGCTAAAGGGTGTGGTCATGGAGCTAGAGGATTGTGCTTTTCCATTACTTGCCGATATCGTACAGACTGATGATGCCACAGTTGCCTTCAAAGACATCGATTATGCATTGCTAGTAGGCGCGCGTCCACGTGGCCCAGGCATGGAGCGTAAAGATTTATTAGAAGCCAATGCGGCTATTTTCTCAGCACAAGGCAAAGCATTAAATGACGTGGCTAGCCGTGATGTCAAAGTCTTGGTCGTCGGCAACCCTGCTAATACCAATGCGGTTATCGCTCAGCGTAATGCACCAGATTTAGATCCACGTAACTTTACCGCAATGACGCGCCTAGATCATAATCGTGCTATGGCACAATTAGCTGAGCAAACAGATAGCACAGTTAATGACATCAAAAAGATGACGATTTGGGGCAACCACTCATCAACTCAGTATCCAGATCTAACCGCTTGTACCGTAAATGGCAAGCCTGCGCTTGATTTAGTCGATCGCGACTGGTACGAAGGTACTTATATTCCAAACGTACAGCAACGCGGCGCGGCAATCATTAAAGCTCGCGGTGCCTCTTCTGCTGCTTCTGCTGCGAATGCGGCTATTGCTCATATGCGTACTTGGGCGATGGGTACAGATGAGAACGATTGGGTCTCTATGGGCGTATATTCAAACGGTGAGTATGGCATTGCCGAAGGTCTTATCTACTCGTTCCCTTGCACTTGCACAAATGGCGACTGGTCTATCGTTGAAGGTTTAGACGTCTCATCAGATTTCTCAAAAGAGAAAATGGCGGCAACTGAGCAAGAGCTTAGCGAAGAGCGTGACGCGGTATCACACCTACTACCATAAGCTTATGGTAGTATACAAAAACCCTCTCACTAGCAGAGGGTTTTTTTTATGCTCAAGTATCTATTTGCTGACTAGTATTAACATAAGTGTTAACGAGCCATTACAGTTTTTCGCCGAGGGCTTGCTACAATAAAGTTTCAAACTAAAAAAGCTTAGAGTAGAATTTTAGGCTAATACAAAAATAATTAAGTCATATTATTGAGTCATACAAAGGGAGAGAGCAGATGTTAGGCGAACCAGATTACACTATGAATGATTTATTTGCACAACTGGGACTTGAGAGCTCAGATGAAGCTATTGATAGTTTTATCCAAAACAATCAACTAGCAAAAGAAGAAGAGCTTATTAAAGCGGATGTTTGGAGTGACTCTCAGCGGGCATTTTTACAAGAAGAATGGAAAAAAGACGCCGCTTGGGTCGAAGTCATTGATGATCTAAACGTGCGTATGCATCCAGATGCTTAATCTTTACGGCATAAAAAACCCACTACCTTTATGTTAGTGGGTTTTTTATGCCGTAGGCTCTGCGTTATATCAATTGGGCTTGTCGCCACTTTAATAAATCAGCAACATCTTGATGAATACCTGCCTTTAACGCCTCGATACCCTCGTAATCTTTTTCACCATGCAAAAAATGCAAAAAACGCACTTGTAATGTCTTGCAATATAAGTCGGCTTTAAACTGCGGAAAGTGCACCTCTAAGCGCCAATTATCACCTTTATCGACAGAAGGCCTAGTACCGACATTTGCGGTACCAAATAAGCTATGCGCGCGCATGCCGGCGACTCCTACCTGCTCATCGACCGCCAGTTTGCTCAAGCCATTGGGTACAATATTGCCTTTGTCATCGAGACAAACCACATCGACGGCCAAGATACCATGCAAAGCGGGTTTTAGGCGTGATAGCTCAATATTGGCTGTTGGAAAACTCATAGTACGACCAATCTGATCGCCGCCCACGACCTCACCTGTAATGGTATAGTCTCGGCCCAATAATTGATTCGCCGCCTCAATATCACCTGCTAGCAGTAGCTCACGGATACGCGTTGAACTGATACGCCGGCTAGCTGTCTCATCAATGTCGTCAGCAATCGTGTGTAGATTGGTCACGGGCAACCCATAATCACGCAAAAACTGACTATCACCTGTGCGATCATGTCCAAAACGTGAGTCATCACCGAGTACTAGCGCTTTGACATTAAGTCGCTTGGCTAATAGATCAGCAAAGGCGGTGGCAGATAAAGCTCGAAAATCACTATCAAAGTTGGCAACGATTAAAGTGTCAACACCGTACTCAGCGAGCAAAACTTGTTTTTCAGTCAGCGTCGTCAAACGTGCAGGCGCAGACTTAGGCGCAAAAAACTCACGCGGCTGCGGCTCAAATATCATAACCGCAGCGCTTAGGTGCTCTGCATCGGCTAACGCGCGTACTTGAGCCAGCATCGCTTGATGACCCAAGTGTACCCCATCAAAATTACCTATGGTCAATACACAAGCGTCAAGTTTGGTAGTGATAACTTGGTCATCAGCTCTATAGGGCGGTGCAATCAGTTGCTCAAGAAAGTAGGTTTTCATAGACAGTTATTTATCGCTGTAGCTATCGCTAACATAAAAGGAATTCATTAAAAAGCACAAGGCTAGGGCGCTAGGTATGTTCAAGGCTTGTCATTATAAAGTAAAATAAGCGCGCTCACACTCAAAACCAGATATTCCAGCAGATTATATGAGAACCGTTATGCTCATTGATAGTAATAAAACGTTTGATGATAAATTCACCGTAGAACGTGCCAGCTTGCATGATTTGCCTGATGTTTTGGATATTTATAATCAAAGCATTGCAGGTAAACAGGCGACTGCAAATCTAGCGCCAGTAACGACTACTGAGCGCGCCTCTTGGTTTGCCGAGCATCTTGATAGTCGAACACGCCCCATATATGTGGTTCGCGCCATTAGTAAAAGTCTTCAAGGGGATAGTAGCGAAACCAAGTCATTGATTGTCGCTTGGGGTAGCTTTAGTGATTTGTACGCGCGCACCGCTTATCATATTAGTAGTGAGATTAGTATCTATCTGCACAAAGACTATCACAGGCAAGGTCTGGGCAGTAAGCTTACGCGCTATATGCTCGCGCAAGCACCCAGCCTCGGCATTGCAAACGTTGTTGCGCTTATCTTTGCTCATAACCTGCCAAGTCTTGGTTTGTTCAAAAAGCTTGGCTTTGAGCAGTGGGGCTATATGCCAAAGGTTTGTGATATGGACGGGTTTATCGCTGATGTCGTTATGCTAGGTATAGCTATTGATCCTGATAACGCTCGCAAAATCTAATTTATTAGTTCAATACTCGGCGCTGTATTTAGCCCAAAATTTTCCATTGACCGTTCACTTTTTTGAGCTGATAAGTGAGCGGCGCAGGCTCGCTTTGACCCTTAATCATTAGCTCACCTTCGATAGTAGCCACAGTGTCGTCTTCACTGTACTGAGTATCTGTAATAGTCACGCTATCTACAGTTTGCTGAAACGCGCTTTGGGTATTGGCAAGCTCTTGTTCAAAGTTTGCCATATCCACCTGATAGTATCCTACCGCGTCCTCAACATCACCATAGTATAGAGTATTGAGCGCTTGCTTGACCGTATCTTCTGGACTATTGGGCTCAGTCATGTTGGTGACTATACTTGGCTGATCAGCTAAAGGCGGAGCGGGAATAGCACTAGGACTTGGCATGCTTGTTTGATCGCTAGCAGTAGCCATATCGCCTAATGCGTTGTCTTCTAATACAGCGGTATCAGTAGTCACAGCATCATCAACCACGACAGGTACATCATCAGCGTCGATCGCTATATTATCAGGATCACTATTACTACAGGCACTCAAAATAAGACTACTACTTAACATAAGTGTGTAGGGTAGTCGCTGCAGTTTTACGAATTTGGCTATATTTGACTTCATTGCACACCTCAAATCTTTCACTTCATTTAAAACCAATTATGGCAACTATCATCACAATTAGCAGTCAGTGATTGATTTCACCTTGTGCCTATTTGGTAAAGCGGCTGTTTAAGGCTTTAATCAATTACAACTACAACTAGCCATGCTTGAGCTGACGCGGGCGAAAGCCGGTAGCGAGCAGTACAATTGCATAAACCAAAGCACCGACCACACACATGATAAGTAGCGCCACGATTCGCTGCCACTGCGCAGAATCCGTTGGAAAGTAGGGGAGCATGATATAGAGGGCGGCAATCATAGCTACCGTTGAGACGATAAACTGCGAAAAAAGCTTTTTCCAGTGGCTATCAAAACGAAAGATATCGCGTTTTTGCAAGAAGTAATAGAGCAAGCCTGCGTTGACAAAAGCGGCCCCTGTGGTGGCTAAAGCTAGCCCGCCATGCAATGGAATCTCTAATAGATAAAAAATACCGATAAATAAAGCACTAAATATCATATTGGCAAAGACTGAAACGATACCGATGCGCACTGGGGTCTTGATATCTTGACGGGCAAAAAACGCGGGCGCAAATATTTTTATCAGCATAAACCCTAAGATGCCGCCTGCCATACTACGCAATGCAAGTCCGCTCATTTGCGAATCACGTAAGGTAAATTCCCCGCGCAAAAACAGCGCCTGCATCAGCACGTCTGAGAGAATAAACAGTGCGGCCGCAGCAGGCAAGCCGACAACGATGATCAATCTGGCAGCCCAATCTATGGTCTTTTTAAAGGTGATGTCGTCCTTTTGCGCCTCACTTCTAGACAAACTTGGCAAAATAACCGTACCAATGGCGACGCCGATAAGACCCAACGGTAGCTCACTCATACGCTCAGCGGCATACAGCCACGAGACCGAGCCGCCAATCATCAAGGAGGCAAATACCGTATTTAGTAGCAGGTTAATCTGAGTGACAGAGACGCCAAAGATAGCAGGAAGCATTAATTTCAATATGCGCTTGACGCCTTCATGCCCAAAGTCAACTTTGGGCGCGACCAATAGTTTTTGTTGCCATAGCTGCGGCAGTTGAATCAAAAACTGTAATAGACCTGCGATAGCGACGGCGTAACCGAGCGCCATGATTGGCGTATCAAACATCGGTGCAAAGATAAGGGCGGCGCCTATCATACATAGGTTTAATAATACGGGCGCAAAAGCTGGCGCGGCAAAACGTCCATAGCTTTGCAAAATGCCACTAGCAAAAGCGGTCATGGATATAAATAACAGATAAGGGAAGGTGAGGCGTAATAATTCTGCGGTAATCGCGAACTTATCAGGCTGATCGGCAAATCCTGGCGCGAACAAAGTCACGACCCATGGCGCCAGCAAAATCACGACCACGGTCAACATCGACAAAATCAGCAATAACGCGCCTGAGGTACGGCTAACCAAAATCTGTACTTGCTGAAGATTATATTTTTCTTTGTACTCGGATAATACTGGGACAAAAGCCTGACTAAAGGCGCCTTCAGCGAATAGACGGCGCAAAAAGTTCGGTATTTTAAAGGCGACCAAAAAGGCATCCATTAGACCGCCTGCGCCAAAGACTCCTAAGAGTACGATATCGCGCACCAAACCTAATATACGCGATAACATGGTCATGCTACTGACCACCATGGTCGAACGAAACAAGCGACTTTTTGCCATGAGGATTATTCTGCCCAGTTGCTATTGTCAAAAATCAAAAACAGATTGCCAAAAAACTGACGGATTATAGCATTTTCATAACATAGATAAATGAATTGCTTGTGGAATGCAGAGTGCTCTTTATCGCTCGCTGTTTTGATTGATCATCTGACGCAAGCGCACCCAGTCAAAATACTCACCCGGATCACTCTTGCGTCCTGGTGCGATATCGCTATGACCCGTTAGATGTCGACGCGTTTTAGGATACGCGTGATAAATGGCAGTGATAATATCGGTAAGGGCGATATATTGCTCATCAGTAAAGGCCTGAAAATCTGAGCCTTCAAGCTCAATACCAATGCTATAATCATTGCATTCAGGTCGTCCCAAATAGCTGGACTTGCCTGCATGCCACGCGCGCTTATCAAAGGGGACAAATTGGGTGACCCTGCCATCGCGCTCTATCAGCAGGTGCGCGGATACTTCTGCGCCTTCGATACTTTTAAAGTACGGATGCGCACTCCAGTTAAGTTGGTTGGTAAATAGGGCTTTGACGTAGTGCAGACCATCACTATCGCAGCCACCAAACTCATCAGGTGGTAAGCTGATATTGTGGATGACGATAGTGTCAATACTCATGCTACCGTCTTTGCCCTTGGGACGCTCGTTGAAATTGGGCGAGGCAAGCCAAGTGGCTGACAATAAACGATGATCTTTGATTTTTGTAATAGATGTAGACATGATGCTCTCAATTATTTAACGACTAAAAACACGATAACAAACAGTGCTTTTAAATCTGGTATATCATATACAATATTATGCAGCGTATTGAAATATTATTACGGCGCTAATGTAAGCTTTAAGCCAACAGATTTTATTCACATTTCTCTATAACCTCAAATTGCTTGCTAGCTATTAGCGCAAAAACGCGAGATGCTGCCTTATGTCCTTTTATTCAACTGCTATAACTAAGTGTCATGCTGCAAAAAAGACTCCGTCAAAAGGCGTAAGCCTGCGAGCACTTTTACCCCTGACTATTGCCAGTCTACTCTGTGCGCCTGCGCAAGCGGTCCTGCCAACGCCCTTGTCATTGGTAACGACAGGTGCCTTAGCGCCTAACTCAGCATCGCTTGATTTAGCAACGCCTAACTTAGCATCACTTGATGCAGCAAATACGCCACAAGCCCAGCAGCTATTGTCTAAGTGGCGCAAACAAGTTGAGGCGGATAATTTAGCTGAGCATACAACGTGGCGACGACTACTATATTTTTTAGATGACAAAAAATCGACATTGAATAAAGGCGCGCCTGAGAGCCTGATCGATAATCCAGATTTCTTTTTGAGTGCCAATGGACAATCTGATGCTGGCGCTGAACTTGATGCGATGCTTATCGCATTTGCTAATCAAATGACAGCACCAAAAACCACATTGTCTCAACCCTCAAACTCTAGCAATAACGCAGCGGTTTGCCGTTTTCCTGCACGTACGCAGTGGCTCACAGATACTCTAGGCATTGACGGTGCGCGCTTGCAAGCGGACTGCCCAGAGCTTGGCTCTTGGATGAAAATGCTAAACCCCGAACAGCTATCAATTATGTTTGCTGAAGAGTATCTCGATAATCCGATTTCCGCTTTTGCTCATACCTTGCTGCGTATCGACTCGCCAATAAGCGCGGCAAATCCTAACCTAATACATCATGCTTATGCGCTAAACGATACCGTCGATGGCGACCCTGACGATGCTTTTGCCATTTACGCTATCAAATCAACGAGTGGCGGTTACAATAACAGAATTGAGATTGACCCTTATCACGAAAAGCTAGCTAAGTATCTCAAGGACGATGAGCGCGATGCGTGGACTTATCAGCTTGATTTGACGCCTGTTGAAGTACAGCAGATTATCTTGCACGTTTGGGAGACCAAAGATTTAGATATTCCTTATTATTTTACTACCGATAACTGCGCCTCTGAGATTCTGCGTTTAATTGATGTGGTGCGCCCTCAGCAAAACCTGCTTAGTCAATTGCCTTACGTGGTCATCCCCTCTGATGTGGTACAACTGTTAAACGATGAGGACTTACTATCAGATGCCCGTTTTACGCCATCTGATAGTACCGTGCGTCAGGCTGAGCTGAACAAAGCCAAAGTAGCGGCCGAACTTGGTTATATATCATTAAGTAAAAACGATGCGCAAGCGATCAAATCCGCCGAGCGCAATGCGGCATCGAGCATATCAGCAGATGGCAAAACCATCGTAGATCATGGCATTGTTGCCTCAAATAATAACCCCACAGATCGCCATCCCTTCCAAATGGCTCAAATGGGTATCGGTCAGCGCGGTGACAACGGCTATATCGATGTTGGCGTGCGCGCAGGCTTTCATGACATGCTAGATCGCACCATGGGATTTTCGCAGTTTTTTAATTTAGAAGCCCTAGCTGCTACCGTGCGTTTTTACGATACGGACAGTAACGACAATGAGCCTGATAATGTGGTGCTAGAGAATATCACAATCCTGCGCGGACGCTCGTTTAACCCAGTCAACAGTGCACAAAGGGGCAAAACGTGGGGCGTCAACGTTGAGGCGACGCGCGTTGATGATGGCTCACAAGTTGAAGGGCGCGATCATCTAGTGGGCAATGTCGGCTACGAGACAGGCTGGTCATGGGCGTTTGGCACCCCAAGATTAGGTACTGGCGAGATGCCGCCGCAGCTGTGCTATGCTTTGTTATCAGGAACCGCTCAGGGCGGACGTGGTCTGAATAAAGGTTTTCGGGTTGGCGCAGGCGTGAACGCTGGCTGTCATTATCAGATTAACAATCAGTTACGTGCGCAGGCACAACTAGAGCTACCTTATTGGTATCATGGCGACACGAGTACGCCTGATACTAAAGGTCACTATTGGCAACCGATAACGACGCTAGGGATGCAATATGATATTGACCGCACCCAAGCATTACGACTTGACGCCAGTTATGACTGGCAAGATCGCGTCGATGCTAATGACGATATCAAACTGGCATACAGACGGTATTTTTAGCGTTTATTGTTAAAGTAGATAACTCTGTTTTTATTGTAAGTGTGAAATCAAAGGATGCATTATGAGTACGCCACATATACTGATCATCGGTCAAGGCGATATCGGACTGCCTGTAACCAATAAGCTCGCTTATGATGGATTATCAGTCACTGGCCTTGCTCGCAGTGAACGTGAGCGCTATGATTTGGACGACAATGCAAAGTTTATGCAAACCGATGCGTTGACACTTAGCGCTGAGCAGTTGCAAGATTTTACTCATATTGCCATTATCGTAACCCCCGATGAATATTCTACCAGCGGTTATGAGGGTAGCTATTTGGCGATTAATCGACACTTGGCAAGCTTAGCGGATCAACTGCATAAGCTTTCGCGCATAGTTTTTATCTCCTCAACAGGCGTCTATGGACAAGATAGTGGCGAATGGGTGGATGACACGACCGCGCCGATTACGCCTGAGCGCGATGCCTCGAAGGTTATTTTGCAAGCAGAACAAGTATTGCAACAAGGCTTTGATGCTCGCGCCATTATCATTCGCCCAAGCGGTATCTATGGACGCGAGCGGCTTATGCGACTGCGTAAAGTGCGCGAGCCACAAAAAAAATCAGTAGCAGCGCAGCACTGGAGTAATCGCATTATGGATCGCGATCTGGTGACTATTATTACAAAGGTATTGACTTGTGATGCGCCAAAGCCGCTGTATATTGCGACTGACTATAGACCCGTGACGACGTTTGAATTAAGCGTTTGGCTAAGTGAGCAAGTAGGGGAGATGCCGCCTGCTATCGATAAGAGTAAAACGGCAGTTACGGGGAAGCGCCTACATAGCAACATTCCGTTAGCATGGCTTGATTATCCTGATTGGCAGGTAGGCTACCGTGATATTTTGCATCATGAAGGGTTGCAATAATAAAAGATTTTAGGGCGTATTGAACATTCACAAATACGCACTGACAGAGACTATTTTTTAGTCGATTCAAAGATAAAAATAGTAAGTTTAGTTATTCTAAGCGTCTATTTTTATCAAAGTAGCGGCAAAAAAGAGTCCTGTCCTTTCAGGCTGATGCTAAAATTGCCCCATACTGTGTTGCAAGTCAAGCTAAGGTCTAGACATTATCTTTAACTTGCGCCGTGTCTGGAACCATTTTAGCGATCAGCAGTGCCATGGTTGAATGTTCAACACGCCCTAAGTGTTTACTGGTAGTAGTTAGTTTTATAGTAGTTAATTTTATTTTAAGTCTGTGGAGACGTTATGACCCAGCCATTTATGTCTGACAATCACTTATCTAACCTCTTATTGTCAGAGTTAGGTGAGGGCCTTGAAGATAGCGCTGAGAAATCCTCCTTACCAGATAGCGAGCAACCTGCAATCGTGCATCCTAATTTTGATCCCAAGCAAACGCCGCTCGATCCTGCGCGTCCGCTTAACGATATTCCAGAGCCCACGCGCCAGATTAATAGCCAATTACGCCGTCTATACGGTAAATCTGTACGGTTTTTTGTGCCAAACGAGAGGGCACTATCTAAGTGGCGACTCATTGGTTCTGAGGCGCTCGCTGAGCATTTAGCCCTGCTTGAAGCGGCTGAGCTTATCGCGCTACCTGACAGCTTTTATCATAATTACAGTGAGCAGCCACTATTATCCTCGCTTGAGCACATGGTTTTGCTCGATATGGCAGATATTAGGCGAACAATGAGTCGTTATCCTAAATTGAATCGCTATGGTTTTATAGCAGATGATAAGCCTTTATCAACATCAAAAAGCCTTCAATCACCAGACAAAAAAGTCTTACAACATCATAAAAGTACAAACAATCAGTACGATCCTGACGAATTATTGAACAGTTTATACGCTGAGGATTGGCAAGTGATTTTGCAGCCGCAGCAGTTTGAAATGGGTGCGGGCAACTTGGCAACAGATGTCATGGCCTGTAGCGTAGCAGTTCACGCTCTAAAACAGTGCACGACGCGCAAAAGCGTCAACCAAAGCTATAGCGCTGAACAAATCTGCAATTATGTGCGCAGTTACTTGCTCAGCCAGCTGTCACTTGCACCTATGCAGCGGCATCAATACCGTCAAATACGTCTGTTTGCAGGGCATATCATAGTGGCTGCGCACTATTTGGGATGGGATATTCAAGTCTCTGATACGGGCGATTGCTATTTCAATCTGTCATCGCGCTGTCGTTTGCTCACGCGTTATCCTAATATGGATGATTATTACATTAATGGCTGGTCAAGCCAATAACTCATAAAATCGCTTAGCCTCGTTACCGATTCATCTTTTCAACTACATCGTTTATAGGAATGCTTCATGTCAAACGCACAACCTGCTTCTTTCTCATCACAAGCTTTTATTCAACTGGCTTTGGACAATCAAGTCCTTAAGTTTGGTGAGTTTGTCTTAAAGTCTGGACGGGTTAGTCCTTACTTTTTTAATGCAGGTTTGCTGGCGACAGGAGAGATGTTGTCGTTATTGGCGCGTGGTTACGCGGATGCCCTAGCCACTGCTGGAGATAATGGCAACAAGGAGCAAGAGCTGGTTATCTTTGGTGCCGCTTACAAGGGCATACCTTTTGTAGCTGCCACCGCACAAGCTCTATGGCAGCATCATGGTATCAATGCCAAATGGGGTTATAACCGCAAAGAGACCAAAACTCACGGTGAGGGCGGCAATCTAGTTGGCGCTGATGTCAATGGCAAGGCGGTGTGGGTGCTCGATGATGTAATTACCGCAGGCACAGCAATGCGCGAAGTCGTTGAGATATTAGAGCAAGCAGAGGCAAGTGTGGCGGGCATTATCGTCGCCTTAGATCGAAAAGAGAAAGGTCAGAGCGAGCGCTCAGCGATTCAGGAGCTGGCGGCCAACCTGCAAGTGCCCGTACTTGCGCTTGTCGATATTGATAATTTAATCGAATACCTAGCCGATGACAATAGTCAAAACAAAGACGCGACTCAACTGGCAAAAATGCAGCAATACCGTGAGCAATATGGCGTTTAGTGCTTCTGTTATGAGCGACTGTCTCGTTATATTAATAATAATACAAAAGTGAGCCCTATCATGAGTGACAAACAATCATTACACATACTAGTTATTATGGATCCCATTGCGCGGGTTAATTATAAAAAGGACACCACCTTAGCCATGATGTGGTCGGCGCAAGACCGTGGTCACACCCTGGGCTATTGTCAGATTCATGATTTATGGCTTGATCGCGGCGCGCTGATGATAGATTCGCAGCCAGTCAGTGTCCACCGCGACCCTGAGAATTTTTATACTCTAGGCGACAAATCGACAGCACCTGTCAGCGCTTATGATGTGATATTAATGCGTAAAGATCCGCCGTTTGATATGCGCTTTATTTATGCCACCTACATGCTCGATCATGCCAAAGCGGCTGGCGTATTGGTCGTCAATGACCCACAAGCGATTCGCGACTGTAATGAGAAACTATTTGCCACTTGGTTTAGCGATTATATGAGCCCAACGATAGTCACGAGCAAACAGGCGCACATCCGTGAGTTTATTAGCGAGCAACAAGATGTTATCGTCAAGCCGCTAGATGGTATGGGCGGTACGGGTATTTTTCGTTTGACCGCTGACAGCCCTAACATCGGCGTGACCTTAGAGATTTTAACCGAGCTTGAGACTTTGCCTATTATGGCGCAGCGTTATTTACCAGAGATTGTTGAGGGTGATAAGCGCGTGTTGATCGTCGATGGCGTTGTTGTTGATTTTAGCTTGGCGCGCATTCCAACCAAAGGCGAGACCCGTGGCAATCTAGCCGCAGGCGGCAGCGGTGTGGCTATGGCACTCACCGATATCGAGCGTCAGGTGGCAGAAGTGGTCGCACCCATTGTCAAAGAAAAGGGGCTGATGTTCGTTGGACTCGACTTAATTGGCGGACGCATTACTGAGATTAACGTCACCAGTCCAACGTGCGTACGCGAGATTGACGATCAGTGTGGTACTGACATCGCAACTGACTTTATCATAGCAATTGAGCACAAGCTCGATAGCAAATAAGTCGGTTATACGATACCAGTCGATGCTGTCATGACACTATAGAGAATAGGAATTGCCCATGGCTAAATTTATAAAGTCATTTTTACTGAGCGCTAGCATGCTAGTAGCCTTTAGTGCTAATGCAACAGACCAGCTGAACAACACCAAATGGGTCAACTTCAATAAAGACGGTAAACCCAACGCAGTGCTGCGTTTTGTAGAGCGCGGCGGCAAGCTCTCAGCCAAGGTCGAAAAGGTGCTGATCAATCCTGAAAACAAGACCAAGTGCGACGAATGCAAAGGTAAGTACCACAACAAACCTTTGGTTGGCGCTACTCTTATTTGGGATCTGGAGCCAGATGCGAGTAATCCTAATGTCTACGATAACGGCACAGGTATCGACCCAAAGACAGGAATCACTTTTTCTGGCAAAGCCAAGCTTGAGGGCGACACTCTTAAACTGCGTGGCTACAAAGGCGTGTCATTTTTGGGCAAAACTCACGTTTTAAAACGTTTGTGACTTCTCATTTAGGAGTTTTATCATTCTTTGACCGCTTTTATAACACACTCTGGTTTAAAATAAGAAAAATACTAGTATTATAAATTAGGTGCCTAAATAGGGCGATCAAGCTATTAAAAACGCTATTAAAAACAGTATCGGTTAGAGAATGATTTGTTTTATACTAGCGAGCTTTATGACCTAAGGTGTGGTTACTTTGTGCTTTAGGTTAGACTGTTTTAAAAATTTTATCCATTCATAGAATTACATAGGTCGTCTCATGAAAACACCGCATATACTGATGATGGCTGCTGGTACTGGCGGGCATGTATTCCCAGCACTTGCGGTCGCTGAAGAGTTGACTCAGCGCGGCGCGGTAATTCATTGGCTTGGTACGCCAAGTGGTATGGAAAATGGGTTGGTTAAGCCTACAGGTTATACCTTCCATGCCATTGATATGCAAGGACTGCGCGGTAAAGGGGTTGGTCGACTATTAAAGCTGCCAGTAACACTACTATCAGCGACGATGGCGACAATCAAAATTATCAAAAGCAATCAGATCGATATCGTAGTTGGGTTTGGCGGTTATGTCAGTGCGCCTGGCGGCATTGCCGCGCGCATGACAGGCACGCCGCTGATTATTCATGAGCAAAATGCGATAGCGGGCATGAGTAATCGCTACTTATCCAAAATCGCTATTAAAGTACTCCAAGCGTTTGATAATACGTTTGCTGGTAGTCAAAGCGATAGCAAGATTGTCACTGTGGGCAATCCAGTACGTCAGACTATCACAGGGGTTGCAGCGCCGTCGGCTCGTTATGACATTAGCGATAAATCAGCGCTACGCTTGCTTATCGTTGGCGGCTCACTAGGCGCACAAGTGCTCAATGAAAACGTACCAAAAGCACTCGCGCTGCTAGAGAGTCCATTTGAGGTGCGTCATCAATGCGGGCGCAATAACGAATCTGCGACTGTTGCAGCCTATAAGCGTGAAGATCTAAGTGTCCATCAGTATACCGTGCAGCCATTTATCGACGATATGGCAGCGGCTTATGATTGGGCCGATGTGGTCGTTTGCCGAGCGGGCGCGCTGACAGTCACTGAGATTCAAAATGTCGGTATCGCCGCTATATTTGTGCCGCTACCGCATGCGGTTGATGATCATCAGACAGCCAATGCCAAAACCTTGACTTCACAGGGCGCAGCAATTTTATTACCGCAAAGCGAGCTCACTGCGCAGCGCTTGAGCGATGAGCTTGCGGTACTTGATAGGCAAGCTTGCTTAAACATGGCGCAAAAAGGTCATGCGCTAGCTAATCGTAGTGCCAGCGCGCACGTGACCGATATCATTTGGCAAGCACTTTAAGACGTTGTAGTTATCATTCTACGGACTACTTTTATTTTTATTCACGAGCGCATTATAAGAGGGATCTATGCCGACATCGACCAAAGTACTACCCAAACGCTTGATTGAAATTCCAGAGATGCGCCGTATTCAGCATTTGCATTTTGTGGGTATTGGCGGTTCAGGCATGTGCGGTATCGCTGAAGTCATGAGCAATCAAGGCTATCAAGTCAGTGGCTCTGATATTGCTCAAAGCCCTGTAACTCAGCGTTTACAAGACATCGGTATAGAGCTATTTATCGGTCATGACTCCAAAAACATCGCTAATGCCGATGTTATCGTGGTGTCCTCCGCGATAGATCGTAGCAATCCTGAGATCAAAGCGGCGCTTAAAGCACGCCTGCCTGTCGTACGCCGCGCCGATATGTTAGGCGAGCTGATGCGTTATCGTCACGGCATTGCGGTAGCAGGCGCTCATGGCAAAACTACGACGACTAGCTTGCTTACTATGATGCTAGCAGAAAGTAAGCTTGATCCAACCTACGTTATCGGTGGTAAGCTTAATGCCTCAGGCAAGAATGCAGCGCTCGGTAGTAGTCGCTATTTGGTCGCTGAAGCGGATGAATCTGATGCCTCCTTTTTATCTTTGCATCCGATGGCGGCTATCGTTACCAACATCGACCAAGATCATATGGAAACGTATGAAAACAGCTTTGATAAATTAAAAGCTGCCTACATTCAGTTCTTACAAAACATGCCGTTTTATGGCTTGGCAGTTGTTTGCGGTGACGACCCTGAGCTGTACGCGATGATTGATGACATCGGACGTCCTGTTCTGACCTTTGGTCTGGAGCCATTTAACGATGTGCAAGCTGTCGATTTGGTCGTTGAAGGTACTAAAACCCACTTTACGGTTTTGCGCCGTGATAACGAACCTTTGCGTTTAACGCTCAATATCCCGGGTACGCACAATGTTTATAATGCGCTCGCTGCGATTACCATGGCGACCGATGAAGGCGTGGATGATGAGGCAATTAAACGTGCATTACAAAAATTTGCAGGAGTCGGTCGCCGTTTTGAGCAGCATGCTTCAGTCAGCGTTGAGGGCGGTGATGTTATCTTGATAGACGATTATGGTCATCATCCAAAAGAGGTTGATGCGACCATAAAAGCCGCTCGCCAAAGCTTCCCTGAGCGCCGTTTAGTTATGCTATTCCAGCCGCACCGCTATAGTCGTACGCGTGACTGCTACGATGATTTTGTCGATGTGTTGTCATCGGTTGATGAGTTATTATTATTAGAAGTTTATTCAGCAGGAGAGAGTCCGATTGCAGGCGCTGATACCAAATCACTTGCTCGCAGCATTCGCTTGCGCGGAGAGATTGAGCCGACGGTTGTAGACAAGGATAATTTAGCGCCTGTCATGCAACGGCTATTAAAGGCGGGCGATATGCTTATCACCCAAGGCGCAGGGAATGTCGGTCAGATAGCTCTAGATTTGGCAGCGAATGATTTGTATCTTAAGTAAGTATTTTTGGAGTGATATATGACTACTCATAATCAACAAGACAGCATACAAAAAGACAATGAGCAAAAGACTATTGATAACCCAGAGCCTGCGTTAGCTGCTGCGTACGTCGAGCAGGACGATGAGTCTACAACCTCAAAAAAGACTAAGAGTAAGGATATAAACCAAGTACAAGACCCTGCTGTTTTTGGCAAAGTAGCTGTCGTTTATGGCGGCAGTAGCAATGAGCGTAGCGTGTCTCTAGATAGCGGCGCGGCAGTATTATCAGCCCTAAAAAATAAAGGCGTTGATGCCACTCATTTTGATCCCAAAGATCAAGATATCACTGAACTGCGCGATTACGACCGTGTTTTTAATGTTTTGCATGGTCGCGGCGGTGAAGATGGTATTTTGCAAGGCGTCTTGCAATGGCTGGGTATTCCGCAAACCGGTTCTGGCGTATTAGCCTCAGCACTGGGTATGGACAAAGTACGCACTAAACAACTATGGCAAGGATGTGGTCTTGCAACCGCACCATTTTCACTGTTAACGGCAAATACTGATTGGCAGCAAGTGGTCAATACACTCGGTCTACCACTAATTATCAAGCCAGTTCATGAAGGCTCGAGCATAGGTATGACCAAGGTCAACAATCTTGATGAGCTGCCTGGTGCTTATACTACTGCTGTGCAGTGCGGCGATGCAGTAATGGCTGAATGCTGGATTACAGGGCGCGAATTTACTATCGTCATTATCGATGACGAAGCTTATCCTATTATTCGCCTAGAGCCTGCTGACATCTCAAATTTCTATGACTTTGAGGCCAAATACAACCGCAATGATACTGGATACTATATACCCTGTGGTCTAAGCGTCAAAGACGAAGAGCACTTACAAGCTTTAAGTTTAGCTGCTTTTCGTGCTGTAGATGCTAAAGGCTGGGGGCGCGTTGATGCCATGCAAGATGAGGCTGGTAACTTTTGGCTGCTTGAGATTAATACTGTACCTGGTATGACTAGCCATAGTTTGGTGCCTATGGCAGCCAAAGCTAAGGGTATGGACTTTGAGAGTCTATGCTGGCACATATTAGCGCAAACGCTTTAGATATTATTTTGATACAAAATCACCAGAGATATAATGTATCTATATACCTGCTATAGCACAACATCATGTAAACTTGTGTAAATTCGATGTTAGTAATATAGGTTAGGCTATTGTTTATTAGTAAAATACGTTAATATCGTAAAAAATATGGACGATTTGTTTACTGATAAGCTAGAGTTATAACTGATATAAGAGATATTTATTTTATATCGTTTATTAATATGCTAATCGTGATGGCGATCTATATACTTATTATGGACTAACTAAGATAGTTGAGGACGAAGGTTACTATGGCTCAGGCTATTAATGATACAACTGGCTTGATGAGTGATAAGACCCGCCATGCAAAGTCTAAGTTTGAGCTGCCTGTTGTTGTCAGATACTTTTTTATAATTGTCGTTTTAGGATTACTGTTACTGATCTTGATTATGGGTGGTAAAGCACTTCGAGCGGCGCCTCCCGCTACTATATATGTGAGTAGCAAAGATTTAAGTACTATGCAGCATCAAGCGCTAAGACAAGTGATGAGTCAGCAGGCTGTCAGTAGTTTCTTTACTTCTGACCTACAAGCATTGAGAGATATCACTATGAGTATGCCGTGGGTCGATCAAGTCAGTGTGACTCGTGATTGGCAACGCGGCATTGTCATAAAGGCTCTACCAAGGCAAGCGGTTGCCAAATTTGGTACCGAGCGTTTAGTCGATGCCAAAGGCGTGGTATTCGTTCCTGTAGATAGCAAAGATTTAAACCAGACGCAGTTTGCAACTTTGCAAGGAGAGATAGCACAAGCACCAGTTATTATGCAGCAAATGCAACAGATTAATGACTGGTACGCGCCGCTTGATATTTATGTTGAGGACATTATATTATCGCCACGTATGACTTGGCTTATCCGCTTTGATAATGGTCTTCGAGTCATCGTGGATAATGAAAACACCGCGCAAAAATTGCTAAGTTTAAGCCAATTGCTAGGTAACCAGTTAAGCGCGCAGCGTGATGATATTCAGGCTATAGACTTACGTTATAAAAACGGTTTTACCCTAGCATGGAATATGGATAAGATGCCTGTTGACCCTTTAGATAATCAGTCAGCACCTGAGCCTCTAGCACCTTGATGTAGTACCTGTTTATTCTATAGCGCTGCAAGGATTGTAGTGTCTATTTTAATGATTTAATGGAAGCATCATTTAGTTTCCTGTCTTGCGATAATTTGTTTGGTACCATGAAAAATACAGAAAATCTGGTTGTTGTTCATCTAAGCGCCACGGCAGTGTATGTCGTTATTGGCAGTGTATACTCTGCAACAGACATCCGTATTATGGGTGTTGGACAAGTCAAAAATAGCGACTTTTATCAAGGCAAAATCAAGCACCGTGAACGCTTGCAAGGAGCGATTAAACAAGCCATCCAAGAAGCAGAAGATACGGCAAACTGCCGCGTGCATAGTGTTTGGTTAACACTTGCAACGCCAGAGCTTGCCAGCAAGAACAGCGCAGGCAGTGTGAGCGTGGAGGACGACGTCGTCAGTGCCAAAGACATGGTACAAGCCTTGTCTAATGCCAAATCGCAAGATCTCTCTTCTGATTACTACTTGATGCACTGCTGCCAGCAAGGTATCTATATCGATGATCAAGAGTTTATGGTCGATGATGCTATCGAGATGGTCGCTGACAAAATCAATGTCATGTACCACATGATGATGATGCCAGTCGCCAGCCGCCAAAACATCCAAAAACTACTGCAAAGCTGCGACGTTGGCATCGATCATATCGTCTTTGATGCAGTGACCAGCGCTGAATACAGCTTGATTAAAGAGGAGCGCCAGCAAGGGGTTTGTCTGGTAGACATTGGCGCTAGTACGACGAGTATTTGCGTCTATAAAGAAAACAAATTGATTTTTACCCACTGCTTAGCGACAGGTAGTCATGAGGTGACTATGGACATCTCAGCAGATTTTGGTATCTCTATGATAGATGCTGAAAGGCTCAAGAAATCTCACGGTACCGCCGATATTCATAGTATAGACCCAAGCTCGTTTTTTACCTTTAAACCGCAAGGACCAAATGACGACATTAACGTCAATATATACAATTTAGCGCGCATTATTGAAGCGCGCTATGTGCGTATTTTTACTGAAGTGGCGCGTCAATTACACGAAGCAGATCTGATAGGTTATATCGATCGCGGCATTGTACTGACAGGCGGCGGTAGTGCAATAAAAGGCATGATACCGTTTGCGAAAAAGCTGTTAAAAATGCGTGTAGTGATGACTAACATGCATCCCGCTATTAGTGCATACAATCATTTTGACAATGATGAAGTCTTTAAACATATTAATTCACAAATTAATGATCGCGCTTTTCATACCGCTTTTGGTACCTTATTATATAGTCAAAGCGAGCAGTTTCGTCATAGTGAACAAAGCGAACCTGAAGCCATTCAGCAAGCTCGGGTAAAAGGCGTATTTCAAAGCGCAGGACAGCGCTTATCTAAAGTGCTCAAAAAGATTCTATAGGACTTTTTTAAGCCTAAAAATACTGTTAAAGATAGATAATGATTCACCCTTTATTTTATTTAAACACATTCATAAATAGTAAGTCGATAGCACGCTATGTAAGTGCGTTGTTATATGATATTTAGACTATATGCAACTGGAGAACCCTTTATTATGTCAAAATATACCATGCCAGATGATAGCCAAGTTCATGACAATGGCCAAGCACGCTTTACTGTATTCGGCGTTGGCGGCGGCGGTGGTAATGCGGTTGAACATATGGTGCAACAAGGCATTAGAGGGGTTACTTTTGTTTGTGCCAACACCGATAGACAAGCACTTGATCGCCTAACGACGCCTAATAAATTGCAGCTAGGTGCCAAAACCAATCGCGGCCTAGGTGCTGGCGCTAATCCTGAAGTGGGACGCGAAGCGGCTGAGAGTGAAGAAGATGCAATTCGTGAATTGCTTGAAAACTCTGATATGGTGTTTATCACCGCTGGTATGGGCGGCGGTACAGGTACGGGAGCCGCGCCTGTCGTCGCTCGTATTGCAAAAGAGCTTGAAGTGCTCACAGTCGCCGTTGTTACCACGCCGTTTAAATTTGAAGGCGGTAAGCGCATCAAGGCAGCTAAAGCGGGTATTGAGCAATTAACCAACTTCGTTGACTCTATTATTACTATTCCTAATGATAAGCTGATGAGCGTGTACGGCAATATCTCTATGCAAGACGCCTTTAAAAAGGCAGATGATGTTCTACTTCATGCGGTACAAGGTATTGCTGAGACCATTGCTAGCGAAGGGGTTATCAATATCGATTTTAACGATATCCGTACGGCTATGACGGCCAAAGGTCATGCAATGATGGGTATTGGCCGTGCTAGCGGTGACGACCGTGCTCGCCAAGCCACTGAAAAAGCAATTAGATCGCCACTCCTTGACGACTTGTTATTAGAAAACGCCAAAGGTCTACTCGTTAACGTTATATCCTCTGAGTCGTTATCTTTAGATGAGATGAGCAAGATCAGTGCTATCGTTGATGAGATCACCGACATCGATGATGCTCATATTTTCTATGGCTCAGTCATAGACGAAAAAATGGGTGATGATCTGCATGTCACGGTTATCGCAACAGGTCTAACACTAGATGAAAACGCAGGTAAAGAGCAAGCCGCTGAGGCACCTGTACCTTCTGTTAATAGTACGCAGTCCGTTGATCCAAGCGTGCATACCAGCGCTCTAAATAGCCAAAAACAAGCACAGACTAAAACGTATCAAGACAATACAGTGCGCAGTGCAGTACCGCAAGAAGAGCAAAAGACCAAAACCAATAGCATTCAAGACTACCTCAAGCGCCAACAAAATAAGTAGTCTACTGATAGTGTCATTAGTCTAATATAAATCAGAACTATTTAAAGCCAGCACTAAGATGCTGGCTTTTTTGTGGCAGTTTGTTTGATGCACTACTAAGTCATAATAATAATGACTCATCGACAGCAGTATAAATCACGTCTTCAACCCTATGTTTTTAATACCATTATTTAAATTTTATTAACTAAAATAAACAAAGCCATCAATGATGATAAGGCCAGCTTATCAATGTTATTGATAATTTATCCTATCCCTACTATAGCGAACTTAGGACAACTAATGATACACTAGGGCAATTGTAACAAAATATGTGAGGAAACTGCCATGAATCAAAGAACTATAAGAACCGTTATAGCGGTAACAGGTACCGGTCTACATAGCGGTAAGCCTGTTGACCTAGAGTTTCATCCTCAGCCTTGTGACACTGGTATTGTTTTTGAGCGCTCAGATATTACAGGTTCAGCACCGATTCCAGCCAGCGCGTTTTTAGTACAAGATACTATGATGTCATCAAACCTAGTATTTGGTGGTACTCGCGTAGGTACAGTAGAGCATTTACTAAGCGCCGTAGCAGGCCTTGGTATTGATAACATGCTAATACGTGTCTCTGCCTCAGAGATTCCTATTATGGATGGTAGTGCAGCACCATTTATCGGATTGCTCTTGCAAGCAGGTTTTCGCGAGCAAGATGAGCCCAAAAAATTCTTAAAGATTGTGCGACCCGTTCGAGTCGAGGTTGATGATAAGTGGGCAGAGCTGAATCCTTATGATGGTTTTGAGCTAAATTTTGAGATTGATTTTGATCATCCTGCTTTTGATAAAGATCATCAGTATGCACAGCTTGATTTTTCAACCCAGAACTTTATTGAAGAATTAAGCTCAGCACGTACCTTTGGGTTTTTACGTGATATAGAGACGCTACGCAATAACAACCTCGCTTTAGGGGGTAGTATGGACAACGCTATCGTTATCGATGACGCGCGTGTACTCAACGCTGAGGGCCTACGTTTTAGCGATGAGTTTGTTCGTCACAAGATTTTAGATGCGTTAGGGGATTTATATTTGATTGGCTATCCTATTTTGGGTCGTTTCAACGCTTACAAGTCAGGTCATGCACTTAATAATCTACTTGTTCGTGAAATACTATCCGATTCAGATAACTTTGAAATTGTAACATTTGATGACAATGTAACTTGTCCAATCGATTATCTAGCCATAAATGACTATACCGTCGAAGGTTAAGTACACGGATATACATGATGTATCGAAACAATTACGCAATATTACATAAATCGCTAGGTTTCAAAGCCAAAAATTTATTTGGCTCTTTATATTATAATATATGAATATATTTCATGCTAAGTAGTACCTAGGCTCCAGAACTTCAAAAGCTGTCTTGTTAATGAATTCAAATTATGAATTTTTTAACAAGACAGCTTTTTTGTTTTTGTTAACAAGATTATTAAGACCTTATTATGGAAAAATTATAATTTTATTTACATAAGATTACATTGTAATCACCTAGTTTTTAGTCATTTAGTAACCGTAAAAGCGCTAGTTTGAGGTTTTTGTCCGCCGTGACATGACTAGCGGCCTGTGATATAGTCCGCTTTGTGTTTTGGCTAAGCACTTGATTGTTAATGGCTTGAACAGGTTTTAATACTGTTTTTTGCAGGCTAGATTGAGTGTTAAACCCAGTATTTTTAGCATCATAGCTCGTGACTACAATACGTATATGCTTGAGTTGTTTAAATGTAATCGATTGATCTTTTAACACTTTTAGATAAGCGTTCTGTAAATAGCGAATATGGTTGGCTGCAGTCACTGAGCCAACACTGAGCGTCACTTGCTCAGATGTTAAACCAACGACTAAGCAGGTATCGAGAATCTCTTGAGGTAGACAATCTACCAAAAGCATCTTTATCTCTTTAGTAGCTTTAGTATAGAGCTGCATGTTGTCAGCTAAGGTTGAAGGTAGTGCGCTACCGGCAAAAGCTTGATGATCAATCAGTGTAGCAAGCCGATTAGGCTGTTTTTTTGACATTAACTTGATTCCCCTTTATCGGATCAAAGCGATGTTCTAATTGGCGATATACAAACCATATAGCAACCGATTTACGAGGTCAGCGACTATTAAGGTAATGATGCCAAGGTCGTAGACTGTAGACTAAATAGGACGCCGCTTTACTCAGGATTTTATCATGTTTATTTGATAATAATATCCTATAAATTAATTGATACTTCGTTACGGATGACGAGTAATCTTGCATTAACATAGGTAGTAAATTTTATGAAAAAAGCTTTATTGATTTTGTCAGTACTAGGTATGGGTATAGCACAAACTAGTGGTGCTGCTGAAACGACCTTTCAGACCAACAATACACTTAGTCAAACAATAACCAATATTTCTGCTTCATCGAACTATGGTTCCAACAGAAACATTTATAGCACCAATAGCAATGCCCATGTCTACAGCAACGACGAAATCAGTCAAGCTATCGACAACCTAAGTGCTCATGCAAAACAAAAAGAATATCAACTCGCTTCACTAACTAGCCGCTTATCTTATGAAAAGCAGCAAATGAAAAAAGTTATTGACAGCAATTCAGCGCCAGCTATCGCTGCGGCTCGTGCCTCAAGAGCGGCACTATCTAGAAGTACAGGTTATTGCGCACGTTATGTGCGTAAAGCGCTACAAGCTGCAGGTTATGAGTTCACACCGAACCCATCAGCTTATCAGTACGCCTCTCGTGGCACTCTAACTCAAGCAGGCTTTACCAAAATCAGCAATGACATGGCACCGCAAGTTGGCGACGTCGTCGTTTTTAACCGCACCTCAAGACGCCCACACGGTCATATCCAGATATTTGATGGTAATGACTGGGTATCAGATTTCCGTCAAAAGAGTATCAGCCCTTATAGTGGCAACCACACTTATACTACATGGCGCGATTCACAATATGTTGATGATGCCTCAGATCGTGGTATCTACCTTGCTATGGCTGACTAAGCGTCTTTTAGTTATGCGCACTTAGATATTAAACCCCGGTAATTACGACATTACTGGGGTTTTGTTTTTTAAGGAATTAAAGGTTAGCTAGCAGGGTTAAAGTCAAGCCAGTAGCGCTGATCGTGAAAATCAGGCGCCGTAGCATGTTGGCATGCAAAGTATAACGGGGTGTCGTCAAAGTAAAGTATGACGCAAGGATTGATACGTTTAATAGTTAGCGTTTGCTTATCAAATATAGATTTAGGTAGCTGAGATAGAGCAATAGTAAAGCTGCGCTGATACAGATGAGGGTGAGTATCGTCTGTATCAGTCCAAATACTGTCAGTCCAAACGATGTTAGCATAGCCTTTATCGTCTCTTTTGATTAAAGGGACAGGTGGCATACTATCAGGCTGACGATAACCGTGAAATTCATAGAATGCGTAATGACCATCTGGGCTAGCGTTAATTTCAATATAGCGACTATCATCATTGTGGGTTATGCCTTGTATAAAGCACTCAAGGCAAGTGTGTTCCCACAGATAATCTTGAAAACGCACATGTTGCGGCTGCCAATCTGGCCAATCAAGCCGCGCTGCTAAAGCCTGACTAGGTAGCTTGATACTATACTCTAGTTGTAAGCTTGGTAATGGCTGCTTAATAACGCTAATATTGACGTCAACCTGGATTTTCTTAAGCGATTGGGCTTTAACTTCAATGTCGCTGGCATCACTATCTAAGGTATTAATCGCTAGGCCAAGAGTAAAACTTTGGGTCGTAGTCATAATAAAGAGACACTAATAAAGGATAAAGTCGCTGCGGTGCTATGTATTTTGCTTCTAGATATATTTTGGCGCAAGAGATATAAAGAGATGATATACAAAAGCCGCAAACCCTTTAGGTGTTGCGGCTTCGTTGTAGCATAGTCTAACCCAACTACTGCGCGTGACGAGCTAGATTAGAGAGTTTGGGGTTAGCATTGGGGTTTTGACGTAGCAGCAAGGCCATACGACCGATAGTGTGAATCACCGTCGCTTTAGCTGCTCTTGCAATCTCGCTACTGACCACATCACGGTCGTGCTTGCTCCCTGCTGGTAGTTTGATTTTAATCAGCTCATGATCATCCAAAGCGCGGTCGATCTCCTCAGAGATAGCAGGGGTCACGCCATTGTTGCCGATCATGACGATAGGTTTTAGCTCATGACCAATGCCTTTTAGGCGTTTGATTGTTGCGTTGTCGAGTTCCATAATTGTCCTGTATTTCATCTAAAAAGTATGAATATGATTGAAAAAGTTAATCAGTATTATCGTCTATATCGCACGATTTTGGCTGCTGAAAATGCTAAACTATGACTATAAGGGTATTATAAACGCTATAGCATGATAAAGCAGGTTTTAAACCATGAGATTGTGCAAAGTATAAGAATATTAGCGCGTTACTTTTAAATAAAAAAGCACAACTAGGCTGTAGCGTACTATAGGTAGCAGTTTTTTAGCGTGCTGCGTCTTTATTGCTAGATGCTGCGCAAAACCTCTCTTAGTAGCACTGTATTTGTTTTATAGTAAATCGACTATATAAAGTGATAGGAGCATCATTTGGCCACGCGTATTGAAAATAAAACATTATCAAAAAGTAGCCGCGCTTGGATGAAAGAGCACTTAGATGATCACTATGTGCAAAAAGCGCAAAAAGAGGGCTACCGTGCGCGCGCCGCTTATAAATTGCTTGAGATTAATGACAAGACCAATATTATCAAAAAGGGCATGACCGTTGTCGATTTGGGAAGTGCGCCTGGTAGCTGGTCACAAATCGCAAGCCAGTTGGTCGGGGATAGTGGTACCTTGATCGCCTCAGACATTTTAGCCATGGATGCTCTACCTGATGTGACCTTTATTCAAGGCGATTTTCGCGAAGCTGAGATCTTTGACAAGATTATGGCAAAAATCGGAGAGCATCAAGTCGATGTAGTGCTCTCTGATATGGCACCTAACACAGCGGGTAATAGCGCGGTGGATCAGCCGCGAATGATGTACTTGTGCGAGTTGGCAGTTGATTTTGCCTTATCGACGCTTCCTGTCGGCGGCGCACTGATTATGAAAGTATTTCAAGGCGCAGGTACTCAAGAGTTGCGCCAACAGATGCAAAGCGACTTTAGCAAAGTACGCAGTATTAAACCTGCGGCTTCAAGAGCGCGTTCAAAAGAGATGTTTTGGATAGCAATCAAGTAGTTAATAGACGTTATATTCTAAGGTATTAAATATCACTAATATGCGAACATCAGTAGCAAACCGCTACATTAGTTAACCCAATATAAGCTTGAATTGTAACTCTCAAAACCACATATCATGATATATTAGCTTTGTTTTCATTTAAGATTTAAGCAAAGTCGCCTAGTAGAGCCTACTTTATTGTTGTTTTAGTCTAGATTGTTGGTTGCAAAAACAGTCAATCGCAACCACATAAGATATATAGACAATCAATAAGATAACGCTTTAATGGCGTCACGTGTCACCTTGACACACCAATAAGTAAGGGATGGAAAGCTTGTGAGCGACATGGTAAAAAATACCTTATTGTGGCTGGTGGTAATCGGCGTTCTAGTGCTGGTGTTTAGCGGCTTTGACCAATCGTCTGAGCCTGACAACCTCAATTACTCTGAGTTTGTGACCGCAGTGTCAGAGAACCAAGTAGCCAGTGTTGAGATCGACGGCGAGCAGATCACCGGTGAGAAAAAGAATGGCTCAACTTTTGAGACCATTAGGCCTGCTGTGTCCGATGAACAGTTGATGCCACTGTTACGTGAAAACCAAGTTGAGGTTGAAGGCACCGCGCCAAAACGTCAAAGTGTACTAATGCAATTACTAATTGCCAGCTTCCCGATTCTGCTGATTATTGGTTTGTTCCTGTTCTTTATGCGTAATATGCAAGGCGGCGCAGGCGGCAAGGGCGGTGGCCCTATGAGCTTTGGTAAGTCTAAAGCCAAAATGCTCACCGAAGACCAAATCAAAGTGAACTTCACAGACGTTGCAGGCTGTGAAGAGGCTAAGGAAGAAGTCGTTGAGGTAGTTGAGTTCTTACGTGATCCAGACAAATTTACTAAACTTGGCGCGACGATTCCTCGCGGTATCTTAATGGTAGGTCCGCCAGGTACCGGTAAAACCCTACTGGCTCGTGCCATCGCTGGTGAAGCTAAGGTACCCTTCTTTTCAATCTCAGGTTCTGACTTTGTTGAGATGTTCGTCGGTGTTGGTGCTTCACGAGTTCGTGATATGTTTGAGCAAGCCAAAAAAAGTGCGCCATGTATCATCTTTATCGATGAGATTGACGCAGTCGGTCGTCATCGCGGCTCTGGTATGGGCGGTGGTAACGATGAGCGTGAGCAGACACTAAACCAGTTATTGGTTGAGATGGATGGTTTTGAGGGTAATGAAGGCGTCATCGTCATCGCTGCAACGAACCGTGCTGACGTACTCGATAAAGCGCTACTACGTCCTGGTCGTTTTGACCGTCAAGTGCAAGTTGGTTTGCCAGATATTAAGGGTCGTGAGCAAATCTTGAAAGTGCATTTGCGCAAATTGCCAAATACCATTAGTGTTGATGCTCGTGCACTTGCCCGCGGTACGCCAGGGTTTAGTGGGGCGCAGTTAGCCAACCTAGTGAACGAAGCGGCATTATTTGCAGCACGCCGTAACAAGCGTAGCGTCGACATGAATGACTTTGAAGATGCTAAAGACAAGCTGTACATGGGTCCTGAGCGTAAATCTATGGTCATCCGCGAAGAGGAGCGCCGCGCTACCGCCTATCACGAAGCAGGTCATGCGCTAGTCGCTGAGCTATTGCCAGGTACAGATCCTGTGCATAAGGTGACAATTATGCCGCGTGGATTTGCTTTGGGCGTCACTTGGCAGTTACCTGAGCATGATCAGACCAGTATGTATAAGTCAAAAATGCTAAGTGATATTGCTATCTTGTTCGGTGGTCGTATCGCCGAAGAGGTCTTTATTGACCAGATGTCAACGGGCGCTTCTAATGACTTTGAGCGGGCTACCAAAATGGCACGTGCAATGGTCACCAAATACGGTATGTCTGATGCGCTAGGTATTATGGTTTATGAAGACGATGATCAATCGCAAGGTTACTTTGGCGGTGGTGGTCGTACGATTTCAGAAGCTACTCAGCAAAAGGTGGATGAAGAAGTACGCCGTATGCTAGAGGAGCAGTATGATATCGCGCGTGAATTGATTGAAGCTAATCAAGATAAAATGCATGCAATGGTAGATGCTTTAATGAAATGGGAGACGATTGACCGCGATCAGCTCCAAGATATCTTGGCAGGTGAAGATCCACGTCCACCAAAGGTTTATCAGTCTAACGAAGTGAACTTATCTAAAGATAGACCTAAGCCTGAAGGTACTACGCCGCCACCATTACCAGCGATGTAGTACACTATCGACACTGATATAAAGAAGCTCTTTTTTATAAAGGGCTTTTTTATTGTCTTTATTTTATCAGCAAAGGCGGTCTCTTTACTGGTATGATAATTCCAAGTATTTTAGTAATTGATGGATAGTTAATGAGCTTATTTTCACCTCTACCTGTGTATCAAATCGTTAGTCGTCATAAGGTTTTAGATTTGTCACAGCCGCATGTCATGGGCATTTTAAATGTGACACCAGATTCGTTCTCAGATGGCGGTCAATTCAACGACATTGATAAAGCAGTCATGCGCGCTAAAGAGATGATCGCAGCTGGCGCAACCATCATCGATATCGGCGGAGAATCTACGCGTCCTAATGCTAGAGCAGTAGAGAGTGAAGAGGAGATAGCGCGCGTTATACCCGTTGCGAAGGCGATACGTGAGCAATGCGGCAGTGATATATGGCTCTCCATCGATACTAGTAATCCTGCCGTGATAAAGTCAGCTGTAGCGGCGGGTGCAGATATCTGGAACGATGTCCGTGCGCTTAAGCGAGAGGGCGCAGCACAGATGGCAGCAGAGCTTGATATACCGGTTATGCTTATGCATATGCGCGGTGAGCCGACCACGATGAACAACTTGGCGCATTATGATAATGTTATCAAAGAGGTTAGTGCTGAGCTCACGGCTCGTATTGATGAGGTCATGCATTTAGGGGTCAAAAAAGAGAATATTATTATCGATCCAGGATTTGGCTTTGCCAAAAACTATGAGCATCATCGCGCGCTATTGACTCAGCTAAGCGATTTACAAGCACTGGGTTTACCCCTGATGTTTGGCGTCTCTCGCAAGCGCTTTTTGGCCCAGGTGCTGTCTAAAAGTGGGGTTAACGGCGCGGCGCAGACACCAGCTACTGAGCGTGATACGATCGGTACAGCAGCTGGGTTATTAGCAATACAGCAAGGCGCTTGCATTATAAGGACGCACAATGTTGCCATGATGCAGCAGGTTAGCGCTCTGTGGCAGCAATTATCTTTGTATAATGCCAGCATGTCCAATAAAGAATAATCTAATTTATAACCCCTTAATACCCATCTACCAAGTGACTATTAGAGATCTACTATGACCACACCATTGCAACCAGAGCCAACCATTGAGCAGCGCCGTATTATTTATCAAGCGCGCCGCGGTCTAAAAGAATTGGACTTCTATATCGATCCTTATATTAAAGAGCTGTACCTAAATGCTGAGCAGACCGAGCAAGATACCTTTGCTCAAATGCTCACTTGTGAGGACCCTGATTTGCTTGATTACTTTACCAATCAAAGCCAGCCTGAGGACAAGGCAATTTGGGACTTAGTTAATAAAATAAAAACTTGGCGTCATGCTAAGGACAAGCTATAAGCCCAAATAAACAGTTGTGATTTTCAATGAATTAAAGAGTCGCCTGCTTTGCAAGAGATACCTATACCCGTCTTAGTTACTCCGCTGCGTATTGATACAGTAGTTGAGCCGACTAGCCGTATTAGCATGGTGCTTTATACGGCTTTAGTTATAGTAATGCTAGTACTGGCTTGGTTGGCCCAGTTATCATTGTGGCAGTACGTTTTGATATTGCTTGTGAGCGTATTAGCCTTTGGCTATATCACATTATCAAAACCTATACTTCTGCATTTGACTCAGCCCCCTTTAGAGCAGCGTATTGATAGACACTGGCAATTACTACTGCGGATGGGACGAGGAGATGAGTTATGGCAAGCAGGACTGATTGGGGCGCATCGCTATCCGCTACTGATACATTTTGACTTTATGGTGACAAGCCCTTATCAGCGTGAGCTCTGTATAACGATATTTCGTGATCAAGTCAGCTTGGACGACTGGCGTAAGCTTAATATCCTTGCCAGCATTTTACCGAATAAAACCAACTAAAACGTCTTTGGGCGTTATATCTGAACAACCATAACAAAACACCTAACCCTATTGAGAATCAGATTTGCTATATTGTTGACTGAATCGACTGTTGTTATCAGTTAGAGCGGTCAATATCTAGCTTAAAGCAGTCAACTAAATGTGTTTTAATTAAAATAATTAAAGGAATAAATTATGAGCTTACTCGGTAATTTGGTATCGCAAGTGGCGCGCAGAGCTATGGATCCAGAAGATGCACAGCGTAACCCTGTCAATCAGCGCATAAATCCACGTCGCACAGGCGGTTTAGGGGATATCTTGGGCGGTGTGCTTGGCGGTGGTACGCAAGCAGGCGGCTATAACCCGCAGCGCTATGAGCGCCGGCAAGCAGACAACGGCTTTGGTCTAGATGATATTTTAGGTGGCCTAACAGGGGGCAATCAGCGCGGCGGCATGAGTTCAGGCGCAGGCGGCTTAGGTGATATTTTAGGGAGCGTACTCGGTGGTCAGCGTAGTCGAGGCGGTTTTGGCGGTAAAGGCATGCTAATTGCCGCGCTTATGCCTATGGTGCTAAGCTGGATTAAGCGTAACGGGGGCTTAAGCGGCGCTTTATCTAAAATTACAGGTATGGGTCATGAGCAGCAGGCACGCTCTTGGATGAGTAATAGTGAGCCAAATGACAACTTAGATCCTAATGAGATTGATAGATTATTTGATAGTAGTGAAATTCAGCAAGTAGCAGCGAGTACTGGTGCTAACGAGACTGAAGTGCGTCAAGGTCTAGCGGAGCTATTGCCAGAGGTGATGAATCAGCTTACCCCGCATGGCAATCTAGATGATGAGACCGAGGCCAATCAGGAGATCGATCAAATCATAGGTCAGCTATCAAACCGTTTGGGTTCATTTAAATAAAGTACTGACTTTGAGCCAGCTTAACCTAGTCACTAAAAAAGAGCACTTTAAGTGCTCTTTTTTTGGTTCTGGTTTACTTTTAATTACTAGTGCTAAAAGCGCTCATCTAACGTCTCAAGAGTGTATTCAAGAGCAGCAAAACAAATATCACTCTTAAAGCCGCGATACTGCAAAAACCGCACTTGCCGTGCTTTTTGCTTTTGCTCAGTCGGTATGTCGTTGCCATACTTTTTGGTACGGGCGGCAACGGCTAGTTTGAGCCAATCAACGCCCTCAACCATACTATCATCGTCGTCATCGACAAACTCTCTAAACTCGTCAGATTCGCTATTTGCCATGTCGATAAGCTCATCGATGTTGCCAGGCATAGCGATCTTTTTTTGATAAAACGCTTGTTTGATACGCCCCCGCCCGCGCCCTTTACGAATGTTTTCTCGTATGAGCATCAAGGTCGTACGGTAGTCGCTTTGATAGCCTTTATCGCGAAACTCATCGAGTAGGGCATCAATTTTGTCAGGATCTTGCTCTTTATCGATGAGCTTTTGTTTGAGCTCAGCTCGTCCATGTTCGCGGCGCGATAGATAGTAAAATGCCAGCCAGCGCAGGCGACTCTCCGCTTTTATGGCATCAAGCTCGCTTTGCTTTTGTTCTGGCGTACGCAAGTAAGCTTTGAGTGCAGAGGGTAGATTATCTAGTTCGGTAGCAGTAAGCTGTTCCTTAGCATCCGAAGTTAAATGGGTAGTAGGCTCTAAGTTGACGTTATTATTAATATGGCTATTTGAGTTGGGCTCTTTATCTGCCGTTTCGCTATGCTGCTTGTGAGCTGACACATCACGTTTGACCTCAGCTAAAATATCGCGAATGCTTTGAGAGTCAGGATCTTTATATAGCTCAGCATCAGTAGGTTCAGCGGTAAAGCTAGCCGCGGGATGAAAGCGTTTTTTACGCTTTTTTCGAGGTTTGGTGTCATTGTTCTTTTTTGCAAGCGTACGCTTCGATTGTGATGGTTCAGCGTTGCTATCAGAAACCTGATTCTGGGCAGAAAGCTTATTTTGAGAGGAGGGTTTGTTTTTTTGAATGCGCTCTTTAGATGCTTTTTTTGGTTTAGGCGTAGCACTAGAGGCCGAGTCAGTGTCTGACTCAGCCAATATTTCAGCTAATGTTTTAATATGCATAATACAATAGTTATAACTACAGTTTATTGAACGGCGTCAGTTTCTGGCGCGTCTAGCATCGTATCATCATCTTCTTCAACGATAGCATCGCTGACCGACCCTAATTTCTCAGCGCGAATCTTACCTTCGATCTCTTCAGCAACTGCTGGGTTTTCTTTGAGATAAAGGACAGAATTGGCTTTACCTTGACCGATCTTTTCATCGCCATAGCTGTACCAAGAGCCTGCTTTGCCGACTGCACCGATCTCAACACCTAGATCGATGACTTCTGCTAGATGATTGGTACCCGCGCCGTAAGTGATCTCAAACTCAGCTTGACGAAACGGCGGTGCCATTTTGTTTTTGATGACCTTGACGCGGGTTTGGTTACCGATGATCTCATCACCATTTTTGACCGCACCAATACGGCGAATATCCATACGTACAGAGGCGTAGAATTTCAATGCATTACCACCAGTCGTCGTCTCTGGGCTACCAAACATGACACCGATTTTCATACGAATCTGGTTGATAAAGACAACCATACAGTTAGATCGTTTGGCGTTACCAGTAATTTTACGTAATGCTTGGCTCATCAAACGCGCTTGCAAGCCCATATGTGAGTCGCCCATCTCGCCTTCGATCTCAGCACGCGGCGTTAAGGCTGCAACCGAGTCAATTACGATCATATCGACTGCACCTGAACGCACGAGCATATCGGTAATCTCAAGCGCTTGCTCGCCATTGTCAGGCTGCGACACGAGTAAGTCATCGGTATTAACGCCCAGCTTGCGCGCATAAACAGGATCCAAAGCATGCTCAGCATCAATAAAGGCACAAACGCCGCCTTGCTTTTGACACTGAGCAATCGCTTGTAAAGTCATCGTCGTCTTACCCGAGCTCTCAGGGCCGTAAATCTCAACGATACGGCCTTTGGGTAGACCGCCTATGCCAAGCGCAATATCAAGGCCCAAAGAGCCCGTTGACACAACGTCTACATCAAGTACCGCAGAGTCGTCGCCCAAGTGCATAATCGTGTTTTTACCAAATTGCTTTTCGATTTGACCTAGAGCCGCTTTTAGGGCTTTGGCTTTGTTGTCATCCATAATGGATTCCTTTTTATCAATAAAATATTTGAAAACAAAGAGGCAGTCAGGGTAAAACATGACTGCTGAATATCTCGATCAGCTAAGGATAACCAATCATTCGTATTTAGATAGAGGATAACGCTTAGTTATCAGTCTACTATACAGTAAAATAAGATAAAGTTAACGGACGTATCAAGCTAAAAACTAGGATAGTAAACTGCTAATTTTCAACGTCCTATAGAGTTATTTGATGAGGTAATTATAGCAAATTCCAAGCTCATTAGCGCGCTTTGGAGTAGAGCAGACGACAATGATTGTCGCCTACATCAACGACTAAAGCAGACATAAGTGAGTACTATTTGAATGATAGTTTTGAGATATAAATAAGAGGACTTTGTCAATATTTTTGCAAGTTGTCCACAGCGAATAAAGTGCTGTTTTTGAGCAGTTGTGAAACATTGACAAGATAAAAAAATATTTTAAAAATATCGAAAATAAATTTATTGCTTTACTATTTTGTTGTAAGTAATTGATTCAAATAGAGAAATAAATTGTATAAAAAGTGACCACTTTTACCTTACCCTTTAAGCTACCAAGGCAATTGCTTGTCAAGTCCCTAGTTATCCACAGGGTTATCCACAGCAACTGTGGAGAACTCTTACACCCCTTATACTGTCTATGATTGCGTCTACTATTAAGACAGTGGGGCCAACTAGGAGTCATGGTTTCATGAGACTGACATTCAAAATAATGATGAGTAATAGTGATGTTTCACGTCTTAAATAATTTTATAACTGCAAGGTAGATTTATGATATTTCATTTACTAGTAGAGATACTTCAAAAGTAAACAAGTACCAACAAAAAAAGCGGCAGCTCCAATGGTTAGAGCTACCGCTTTTTTATAGAATAAGCGTTAGTCTTTGACGTAGATTAGATCCCAAACACCGTGTCCGCGCTCAATCCCGCGACGCTCAAATTTGGTCATAGGCCGAAAATCAGGACGTGAAGTAAATTGATTGGCGCCTGCCTGATTGCTCAGTCCTGGCACTTGGTCTAACACCTCTAACATCCAAAACGCATAGTGCTCCCAATCAGTTGCAGCATGGAACCAGCCGCCTGACTTGAGACTACGTGTGACAATAGCCATGCGCTCGGCGCTGACAAATCGGCGCTTGTAGTGGCGCTTTTTTTGCCAAGGGTCAGGGAAGTATAGCTGAATGCGATCGATGTGCTGCTCTGGCAGTTGCTTTAATAGTTGAATAGCATCACCGTTGATAATTCTGACGTTGGTCAAACCTTGCGTATCTGCCATATAAGCACATTTACCGATGCCAGGCTCATGAACTTCAATACCGACAAAGTTACGAGTGGGGTCAGCGGCGGCCATCTCGATAAACGAGTCACCCAACCCAAAACCGATCTCTAAGGTTAGCGGCGCGGCGCTACCGTTAGGCGTGTCATGAAATAGCACTCGCAAATCATCAATATCATCAAGGTTGCCATCGCCGGTGCTGTTATTGACTAAATAGTGCGCAAACTGTGGATCGGTAAGCGCCTGCTCAGCGTTTTTGTTCATGTGAGTGCGGCGCTTCATAAAGGTATTGACGATACGTAGATGTTTGTCATTGCCTTCAAGGTTTACGCGAGCTTGGTCTTGACTATCAGTACTCTCACTACTAAGAGTTTGATGTTTATCAAGAGATTCGTCGTTAATGGGAGATTGACTCATAAGATTAATATCATTAAAAATATGAGCGTATTATAGGTGAAATCAGAACCCGTGTGAACGATTATCCTGCGCTGGTGCATTTGTGGTTACTGGGCTTATAACCAGTGTACCTAAGCTAGAGCGAGTTTGATAAGAATTGGTTATCAGTGCACTTTTGCTGTGAATACAGGCTTATAATAATGGTGACCTCATACCGTTTATCTCAAATAAAAAGACTACTGCTATTACAGCGTGCTGCTGATATAAGTTTTTTTTGTGTGCTGCTATCTCTCAACGCTGCGCAAAATTCATCTCAGTAACACTGTATCTATTTTATAGTGGATCGACTATATAGGTCTCATCTGCTCTTAACTCCTAAATAGAGTCTATCCTTATGCTGTTTATCGAAACAGATTCACCGCCACCGTTTTATCAAGAAAAGATAACCCCAGCGCGCCGTCGGCAGCTGGATCAGTGGTTTATCGGTCAGCGTACACAAAAATATTATCTACAGCGTTTTGAGCAGTTTGATAAACAAGGGTATCTCTCGCCTAAATGGCACTGGGCGGCGTTTTTTATCACTTTTCCTTGGCTGCTGTATCGAAAGCGCTATATGGACGCTATCGTCTATAGCGTAGCTGGCTGGTCCTTTATTCAGCTAAACATTGCGATTGTACTGGTCACTTTTGAGTTTATGGCGATGTCCTTTGTGCCAGATGCTTATCAAATGGTAACTCGTATAGGTATTGCTGCCATTATTTGGCTGTTTTGGTCTTTTATGGTGGGGCGCTGGACGGACGCTTATTACTACCGTATGGCTAGGCGTGAGATCGCAGACGCGCTAGATGCTTATCCTCGTGATGAGGCCGCGCAAAAGGCGCACTTAAAACGTGAGGGCGGGGTCAGCTTGTTTGGTTTACTGCTAGGTTTTGGACTGTTTGTGTTTGCGCTTACGGTCATCAAAGTACAGTTTTTGCCTATTATTGCAAAACCTCAGGAGAACGAAGTACTGTTTAATACTTATGATATTGCCAAAACCACGCAAAACAAAGTGGCGCTTTTGTATGCGCAAACTGGGCAATGTCCAACCAAGCTACCGCTGGCTATCGATGAGCCGCAAGTACAACTACAGATCGCGACCGAGGCTGGAGGAGCTGCGAATACGGACTGCGCGATTATTGCTACTATCCAAAATGTACGGTTCCCACTGCGCTATTTAAATGACCATACCCTAGTGTTTTATCATGAGAGTGGGAGCGATAATTGGCAGTGCACCACGTCACTAAATGAGGACTTAGCGCCTGTAAATTGTTCTCCAAACTAGCTTTCAAAATCTCGATACTGAGAGTTATTGTAAGATAAATAACGATACTATTTATTAGGATGAATGACAATATTGCCTTCATTGTTGTTACCTGTATTGTCGCTATCGTCTTCATCAACAGGCGTCGCTTGGCTTCTAAGGGCTTCTTCAAACTCACCCAAATCCATCTTGCGCGAGCGACCGATATCTTCATCAAACAAGCTCTCAAGCTCGGCCATAGCGGACTTCGCTGAGGCTATCATACTGGCTTCATCGTCATAAATAGCTTGCTGACGCTCAATCAAATCATCGTCATAGTCACGGAATGTTTGGATAGTCTCGCGGGCCTTTTCGGGCGTAATGCCAAGTAATTGTAGCGACTCGCGTGACATATCAAGTGAGGACAGATACGTCTCACGCCAAATATGACGGACGCCCACTTCACGTAGGCGATAATAGTGCTGGCGATCGCGGGCGCGAGCGAGAACCACAAGATCAGGATAGTTGTGATGCAGATACTCAGCCGTGGTGATAGAACGCTCCAAGTCATCAACAGCGATGATAAAGATACGCGCCTTATCGATGCCTGCTGCTCGCAAAATCTCAGGGTTTTTGGGGTCGCCATAATAGACTTGATTACCAAATTTACGGACAAAATCTACGCGATTGGCAGAGCGTTCAATAGCGGTAAATTCGATATTGTGCATGCGCAGTACCCGTCCTATGATCTGACCGACGCGCCCAAAGCCTGCGATAATGACAGGATGTTCGTGATCTGGAATGGTATCGTAATCACGGCTGGGTTTACTCTTAGCAAATAGTGGCTCGCCGACTTTTTCTAGCAGTAAGAACGCCAGTGGCGTGAGCGCCATAGAAATGGTCACTATAAGGTTTAAAGTGTTTTCAAGCTCAGGTCTTAGGACATTTTGAGTTGAGGCAACGTTAAAGAGGACAAAGGCAAATTCACCACCCTGCGCGAGCGTCACCCCTAAACGAATGCTAGTCGGCCAGCGATTGCCAAAAGCTTTGGCGATACCTGCGATGACCGTAAACTTAATCAGCATCAGTGCAACTGCGCAGCTGATAATAAATATAGGATGGGCAATAATGAATTTTACATCAGTCAGCATACCGACTGACATAAAGAACAAGCCAAGCAGCAAGCCTTTGAACGGCTCGATACTGGCCTCAAGCTCGTGACGATACTCAGAATCTGCGAGCAAGACACCTGTCAAAAACGCCCCTAATGCCATAGATAGACCGATTTGACCCATCAAAATAGAGACGCCCATAACAATAAACAAGGCGACAGCGGTCAAAAGCTCTGAGGCACCACTTGAAGCGACGAACTTAAAAAACGGTCTAATAACATAGCGGCTGGCAAGGATGAGACCTGCGAACACGGCAAATACTTTACCAAAATAAATCAGATCATAGCTCTGCTCTCGCACTCCTGATAAGAAGGGAATAACCGCAAGTAGCGGGATAACAGCGATATCTTGAAAGAGTAAAATAGTAAAGGCTTCGCGCCCATGAGTGCTTGAGAGCTGCTCTTTTTCGTTGAGTATCTGCAATACAAAAGCGGTAGAGGAGAGCGCTAAACCAAACCCGACGATAAAGGCAGTATCTAGTTTTAAGGAGAAAAACTGATACATAATCGCCATCAGTATTATGCCTGTCAAACCCACTTGCAAACCGCCCAATACAAATATAGAGCGCCGCAGTGCCCACAAACGCGAGGGCTGAAGCTCAAGACCGATGATAAACAGCAGCATGACTACACCGAACTCTGAGAAGTGCAATAGACTCTCAGCATCTCCTGCCACGTCCAGCACACTAGGGCCTAGGATCAAACCAGTAATCAGATACCCTAAAACGGTAGCGATACCAAGGCGTTTGGCAAGGGGAACAAAAAGTAGGGCTGCACCCAAAAAGATCGTGGCTTGTAACATTAAATTCGGTGAGCCCGCGGCGGCTGCGAACATAGGTGTTCCTTTGTTTGAATATAAGTAATGATATCAATAAGTGTAGATTATTATTTTTTGCGGTAAATTTTCCAAATACCATTGTCTGCAATAGGATCGTTATAAGCATCGTTGCGACGTTTGCGCGGGGTCTGTCTGCTATCAACGATCTTAAAATCTGGTAGTGCGTGAACAATGAGACCGGTGCGATAAAATCGTATGCGCTCAGGCTCCATCATCTCTCCCTTTTGATCGCGGCAAAACACATAAGCCCGCAAATCAATGAACTCACGATGCGCTACTAACCGGGCCTCATCGTCACCGTCTAGAATTGCGCTCATACGTGTCAATTCATCAGCGCTATACTCGCCGCACTTATCTATTAAAGCGCCGACTGAGCCAAAGCTTTTGGATTCCTTGGCGCGCGTTTTGGTCAAATGCAAACGCTGCACATGATAGATAAATTGTGGAATCTCAAGGCTTGCGGGCAGAGGCAGATGATCGGGTGGCAGGTAAGCGGCGGGATAAAACGCCATGGCACGCTCGATAAGGGGTTGCCAACGCTGCTGATAAGCTTGAACTTCTGCTAGGTTGCCTTCAAATATCGGCATGTCACGCACTTGGCGCAAAATGTAAGGCGGGAACTGCTCATTACGAAAGCTTGAGATGTCCTCTTGCAGTGTGGATAGCAGAGCCTTAGACTGTTTTTTGCCGTCCTTTGAGACAGGGTCGTCAATGTAGTCGGGAGCGACAAAGGGCGCTGAGCGTCTAGACATGGTCTTAATGGTCCGTTTGGAATGAGATATAAAGCTCTAAAAGTGGTCTGATAAATATTTATCTAATAAATAATGCTAGCACAGACGCCTAATGCTGCGTGGATTTTATCCAAATTAATCAAAGGATATAGCATCAATGATTATGCCCGGCATGACTGACATCAACAGGGCGCTCTGAGATATCGCACACTAGGGCATCAGTATGAGTGCTTGTTTGCGGATGCGATGAGCTCTCCACTTGAACGGTCACGTGATGAATACCTAAATCTAATAGCCTTTGCTCAAGCGCTACAATGAGTAGATTAGACTCTGAGATGCTCATATCACCGTCGACAACCACGTGACAAGATAGCGCATTGAGACCACTGGTAATGCTCCAAACATGCAGATCATGTACCTTTTGTACTTGCGGATGAGCTACTAGCTGCTGCTCAACATTGACCAGTGATATGTTACTAGGTGTACCCTCCATCAAGATATGCACAGAGTCGCGCACTACGCGATAACCACTGACTAAAATCAGTACTGCGACGATGACGGAGGCGACCGCATCTGCCCATATCCAGCCAAAACCTATCATCAGTAGCGCAGCAATAATAGCAGCGACTGAGCCTAAAAGATCGCTTAAGACATGCAAATACGCACTTTGCATATTGAGATTGACGGGTTCTTTGGCGTTAGAGGGTTGACTATCGCTTGCGCCGTGGTTGTGATCGTCTGAGCCGCTACTACCCCTATGCATCAACCACGCTACCAAAATATTGATTAGCATCCCGATTGTGGCAATAATCAGCATGCCTTGGCTGGCGATTTCAATTGGGGTGTTAAAGCGCTTGACCGCTTCATAAAAAATCATCACTGCAATAATGACCAGAGTGGCACCATTGACCATAGCGACTAAGATCTCAAAACGCTTATAGCCAAAGGTTTTTTGATGGGTCGCGGTCTTCTCGCCAATCTTAAAAGCCAGCAAAGTTGCACCAAGAGCGATGGCATCACTTAGCATATGTCCTGCATCTGATAGAAGCGCTAAGCTGCCTGTCAACCAGCCGCCAATAGCTTCAATGAACATGTAGCCTGTGATAATCAAGAAGCTAATGAGCAAAGTACGTTGATAGCCTTTAGTATCGCGCGGCGGCGTAGTCTGCTCTAGATGCTCGTCATGATCGTGACTGTCTTGGGTATCGATGGTATAGATTTTTTGATGATTATGATCGCTATGCCCATCGTGCTCATCATGTGCACTGTGATCGGCGTGTTCAGTATTAGCGTTAGTATCAGTATTAGGATTGTTTTGATTCATAACCATACTCAAAGTTGATTATATTAATGTTAATAAGGATAACACTATTCTAAATTTAACATATTCATACCGCTTATAAATAAGGTAAACCCTCAAAACTACCAGCCCACAGGGTCGATATCTAAAGTTAGCTTGAGATACTTAGCGCTTGGCATAGCGAGTACAAGTTGCCACCATACTTGTAGTACGCGGTGCAACTGCTGGCGATCTTTGGCAAGTAACAACAATTGCGAGTGATAGCGGCTGTTTTTTTTACTCATAGGCGCATCGATAGGACCGAGCACGGCTAAATGATGCGGTTTTGGCAAGTTAGCAACGGCATCATTCAGGGCTTGCGTGGTCGCCGCCAAGGTTTTGCCTTCGCAGCGGACGAGCGCTGCATGGCTAAAGGGCGGTAAGCCCATCATTTTGCGCTCTTGTAATAGCGTACGCGCAAAAGATAAATAGCCGTCTTTGACCAATTTTAACAGCAGCGCATTGTCAGGCTGCAGGGTTTGAATGAGCACCCGTCCAGGTTTGTCCCCGCGACCTGCGCGACCTGCAACCTGAATCATCAGCTGCGCGGTATGCTCAGGTGAGCGAAAGTCAGCCGACAAAAAACCGCGATCAGCATTAGGCAAGCACACTAAAGTGACGTTAGGAAAATGATGCCCTTTGGCGACCATTTGCGTACCGACCAAAATGGCAGGCTTGCCTTCATTAATGCGCTGATATATCTTCTCCCAGCTGTCCTTGCGACGCGTGGTATCACGATCAATTTGGATAATAGGGTAGATATCTTTGCTGGTTTGTGGATTGGCAAAAATCGCATGGAGATTGTCGCTTAGACGGGTAGTGCCCATACCTTTGGCGTCTAGATTGAGGCTGGCGCAATCAGGGCACGTCGTTGGAATATACGCTTGCCAGTCGCAGTGATGACACTTTAGATAAGAGCTGTGTCTATTATAATGAACGGTTAGGTGTGCGTCACAGCGCGGACAGTCCGCTTGCCAGCCGCAAGCCTCACACAAGAGCACAGGCGCATAACCGCGGCGATTCAAAAATATGAGCACCTGATCGCCCGCCTCAAGTGTTTGCTTGATCGCACTGATAAGTGCATCGGTAAGCCCCGTATCAAAACGCTCGCCGTCATCTTGCGTTTGCTGATGGGTAGGTTGCAAGCGCGCATCAATCAGCTGCATAGTGGCGGGCTTGGCAAGTCCTGGACGTGTGCGGAGTTGATACTCTATCAATTTGCCATCGTCGACTAATTTTAAATGCTCAAGGGTCGGGGTGGCAGTACCAAGCACCACAGGAATCTTATGCTGATAACCACGGTATAAGGCGACATCACTTGCATGATAACGCAGAGTATCTTGCTGTTTATAGGAGTTATCGTGTGCCTCATCTACGATGATAAGACCTAAATTGGCAAAAGGGTAGAGCACCGCTGAGCGCGTTCCGATGATAATTTGCGCATGCCCCGTACGGCAATCTTGCCAGCCTTGCATGCGATACGTATTGGTCATGCCAGAATGTAGCAGGACAATTTGTGCAGCAAAACGACTGGCAAAGCGTGCGCGCGTCTGCGGCGTAAGTCCAATCTCCGGCACCAAAATCAATACTTGCATGCCAGCCTCAAGGACGACTTGCATAGCTTGCAAGTACACCTCAGTTTTGCCACTACCAGTGATACCGTTAAGCAAAAATCCTGTGTACTCCTGCGCCGTATACGCGCTGATAATCGCCTCAACCGCAATCTTTTGCTCGTCATTAAGATCAAGCGGCATCTTGGCTAAGCTGACTGGTTTGGGCAGCGCTTTGGGTTCGATATAGCGCTCAATGAGACCTTTATCCTCAAGCGTTTTTAAAAAAGGTCGCTGCATTCCTTCTAGCAATAAGACGTCTTCGCTTGCGCCGCGGCTGCCGTGAAGTTTGAGCATATTAAATTGCTGTTTTTGCTTGAGCGCATTTGCGCGAAAGTCATCATCCGTGACATGCGGCAAGATACGCCAATGGGTAATGAGCAAATCTAAAGGTTTACCCTGACGCACTAAGGTCGGTAGCATGACAGAGAGCACATCACCTAAAGGATAATGGTAATAGCGGGCAAGCCACTGCGCCAATGTAAGCATAGTAGTACCCAAAATAGGCGCATTATCAAGACACTTATTGATAGGTTTTAGCTTGCTAATAGGCACGTCACTCGCAGTTTGTGAGGTATAAGCGACGACAATACCGATAAGGGTTTGACGACCAAAGGAGACCTCAACACGGCTACCGATCACAGGCTGCGGGGTGTCACTTGGTACACTGTAATCAAACACGCGATATAGCGGAACCGGTAGGGCAACTTGTACCAACATAGAGGACGCTCGCAACCTTTTAGCAGTGTAAATGTAGAGTTAGTAAGTTTAAAGCAAACAAGCCCAAATGGGATAATTTGGGCTTGTTTATTCAATCATTGGTTATTGACTATTTTACTCAAGATACATAATGGCTTCGATCTCAACCACGCCGCCTTTAGGGAGCGCCGCGACTTGTACCGCAGCACGTGCAGGATAAGGCTCTGATAAGTTGGCGATAAAGACTTCATTTAGAGCCGCAAAGTCATTCAAATCAGTCAAAGATACGTTGAATTTGATCACATCATTAATAGTGCCGCCAGCGGCTTCACATATGGCTTTTAAGTTTACAAAAACTTGCTTAGCCTGCGCCTCAAAACCTTCTTTTAATTCCATCGTTTGCGGATCTAAGCCCAGCTGCCCTGAAACATAAACCATGTGACCAGCTTTGATAGCTTGCGAGTAAGTACCAACGGCTGCTGGGGCCTTATCTGTTTGAATAGTGTGACGACTCATTTTTATTCCTTTTGGTTGGTTTTTTAACACGCCCTATTATAACTGATACAAGCGCATGATGTTAGGAAAGCCCAACACTGAACGTAGTTCGCGGATACCTTTGGCTAGATGGTTACGGCTACGTACAATAATATGCACGATAGTATCTACGCTACGCACATCTATGGTTTCCACGCCGATATTCAACTGGCGCAGATGATAAATCACTTCACTAATTTGCTCATCAGTTAGAACGATAGAGACTTTTAGATAAGCGGGGAAGCGTATCTTGCTATCGTACTCATTTGATTCGTTTTGTCTGACTGCCGTATCATCTCGCCACTGCAATTGAATCACCTGGTAAGGGTTATCCTTGCGGATGTCATCTAACGAAAAGCATTTGTGCCGATGTACAACCAAACCATGACGCGATAGATGACCGACGATAGGGTCACCATAGATAGGATGGCAGCAGTTGGCAAAGTCAAACTCGACGCCTGCGGCATTGGCAACTAATTGCTGCGGCTGCGCCATCTCGCGATTATTTTGTTGTGTTTGTAAGCTGACCTCATCGTTGAACAGGCGCGAGACGACCAGCTGCGGCAGTAGCGTCCCTGAGCTTATCTGTTCATACAGGGCCTCTTTACTACTTAGGCCGCGCCACTCAAGCAGATTGTCCCACTCGCAATCGTGAATGTCATCGAGACTTTTTTGGTACGTTTTAAGCGCGCGATCGAGTGCTTGTTTGCCGTGACGCTGCTTATCATCGACAGATAGATCCTTAAACCAACGTAGAATTTCCTCTCGAGCCTTGTTGGTGACCACAAATCCGAGCCATTCAGCCTTTGGCTCTGAAAGCTTTTCTGTTTCAATCTCAACCGATTGACCGTTTTTGACCACAGTACCGAGCTTGGCATGTTTGCCATCGATATTGGCGCCAACAGCGACGTTACCTACAAAGGGCCCAACTGCATAAGCAAAGTCAAGCGCTGTAGCCCCTTGTGGTAGCTCATACGCTCGTCCCTGCGGGCTATAGCAAAGAATCTTGCTTGAGTGCAGATAATCCATAAGCTCATTGATAGCTGATACCGCAGCGCTAAAGTCCGTACTGTTTTCATCTAAAGTATCTTCATCAACCAAATCTTTCATGTTACGCAGTGACGCTTGAATGACCGATTGGCTGACGTCTGAGGCATGCTCGGCACCGATAACGCCAAGTCTGGCAGCACTTTGCATCTTTTTGGTCAAAATAGTGGCTTTGATAATGTCGTTATCACGCTCATAAATCAAGGTCAAAGACTGATTGCCACCAGGCAAAGGTCTGCGAATGTTGTCTTGAATATTAGCGTCTTCGATCTGATATTTTTTGATTAGATAGTAGGCAAGTTTGTCGCAAGCTTCGATAGTATCTAGCACAATCTCAAAGGCATAGTGGCGTAGTAGCGAATTGATCTCGCCGCGGTTACGAAAAAACTGCCGATAGATAACGACGCGATTATCCAGCACTTTAACATGGCCATTTAGATCTAAATTGTTGAGCACTATGCTCAAATAACGGTGAATGGCTTCTCTTTGAAAATTACGCCCCAGACCATGTTGCAACAACTTATCAGATAACTTGTTGTACATCTCAAAATCAAGGTTGCGATAACAAAGTACCTCAATATAATCGGCAATATCGTTAAGCCCCATAAGACGGGCAAACGGCACATAAAAATCAAGGGTTTCTTGTGCGGTATCGCGCTGTTTTTTGGGACTGACGGCATCAAGCGTCGACATATTATGTAAGCGATCGGACAGTTTAATAATCAATACGCGGGGATCAGCGAGGGTCGCGGTCAAAATCTTGTGAAAAGTCGCCGCTTTATTTTGCTGTTTATTATGGTTTGAGGATTTGAGCTTGGTGACGCCATCAACCAGTCTTGCGACTGCTTTACCGTAACGCGCCTCAATCTGCTCGCCGCTAACCTCAGTATCCTCGACCGTATCATGCAAGATGGCGGCAATGATTGTATCTCGATCTAAGCGAAAGCCTGCGAGTATTTCAGCGACAGCAATAGGATGAGTGATATAAGGTTCGCCTGATTTGCGCTTGTCTTTGATATGAGCAATATCACCAAATGCGCAAGCATCAACGATATCGCGGCGCTCGTCGCTACTTAAATAACCCACTGAGCGCAGCAAGTTATATTGGGCATCGTCAACCAAGTGATGACTAAGTTTAGGTAAGGTTTGACTCATAGAAGGATTATCCTAATAAATAATGACGACTCATCGATTTCACTATGGTCAAGATAAATGGAGAGTGACAACCACGACCAAACGCGGCAACCACCCTCTAATTAATCGTAAAATGCACTTGATGTCAACTGTTAAGCGATTAGGATTCATAAAAACTGAACTATTCGTCTTGCTACGGAGTAAATAGCACTTATTAACGGCGCTTATATGGGTATTAATAGTACTTATATGGGTATCAACAGCTGTTATTCCTACACCAAATTAGCTACGTGACTAAATATATTTTGAATGCTGCAAATAACAAAAGCCACCGTATAAACGGTGGCTTTGATTTATACTAAGCGGTATAAAGCTTAAAAACCATGATCACCTGATAGGGCTAAATCAAGAGAGCTAGTTGCAAAATTATGTTCAGGCTGATTGAGAATGTCGCGGGTGATTTTGCCCGCAGCAATTTCACGTAATGCCAAAACGGTTGGCTTGTCGTTATCGACCTCAACCAAAGGCTCGGCGATGCCTTTAGCCAATTGACGGGCGCGTTTGCTGGCAACCAAAACCAGCTCAAAGCGATTATCCACATTATCCAAACAATCTTCAATCGTCACTCGTGCCATAGCTCGCTACCTCAGTTGTCTTTTCAACGCATCTCTTGTGATAAAGAAGGTCGACAAAATAAATATATAAGAATTAATAACCCACTATCATAACATTTTCGTGCGCAGGCGTCATGAGTTTTTCTATCAATACCGTTTAGTTGTTAAGTGTTCGGTACAAGTATAAATGTAAGTATCAGTATCAGTATCAGTATCAGTCGTCAGTGCCATTGGCAAGCAAAGTACTGATCGTTCTATGATAGCGCTGTTGTTGGCGTTTTAGCGTTTGTCTATCAGCGACGATAATGGCTTTGAGTTCTGTCAATGCCACCTCAAAATTATCATTAATAATGACAAAGTCAAAATTCACATATTGCGCCATTTCAGTCACGGCGCCAGCGAGCCGTTTTTCTATCACCTCCAAGCTATCTTGACCGCGAGTGGATAAGCGCTGACGCAAAGTGGCGATACTAGGCGGCAAGATAAATACCATCGTCGCCTCGGTAAATATCTTTTTAACTTGCAAAGCGCCTTGCCAGTCGATCTCCAAAATCACATCGACGCCTGCCTCGAGCTGCGCGCGTACGCTCGACTCTGAGGTACCATAATAGTTGCCAAATACTTCAGCATGCTCCAAAAACTGATTGTCATTAATAGCGCTGACAAAACTATCAACACTCGTAAAGTGATAGTGATGACCGTCAATCTCGCCCGGACGCGGCGCACGAGTGGTATGTGAGACGCTAACCGTCAAATCATTGGTGGTTGCCAGCAGCTGCTTGACAAGGGATGTCTTGCCCGTACCTGAGGCGGCTGTAATAATAAATAAGGAACCTGTCATACCATGTGTCCAAGTCAATGTTGTAATGAGTATTTAGCCAAAATCATAAAAATGTAGTTGAATTATCAAACATGCCCTAATAATAGCGCCTTATTATAAACCGCTTTTGACGACTAAAAATGATTTTATGAGTCTGTGTATTTACCTAAAAGTATTCAGCCTCTTTAGAGGTCATAAAAGTTAAAACGCAGCAAAAGCAAAATATGCTAAAGTAGGGCATTTGTTTTAAGCTATCTATTTAAGCTTTGACTGTAAATTATCTAATGATAGGTCACCTTATGCAAATTTATCTTGCCAATCCTCGTGGGTTCTGTGCTGGTGTGGATCGCGCGATTGCGATCGTTAACGAAGCTTTGATGCGTTTTGAGCCGCCTATTTATGTGCGCCATGAAGTGGTGCATAACAAGTTTGTGGTCTCAGATCTTGCCAATCGCGGTGCGGTATTCGTCGAAGAGCTGCACGAAGTACCAGATGGAGCGATCGTTATCTTTTCGGCGCATGGCGTCTCAAAAGCGGTCGAGGATGAAGCTGAGCGCCGCGACTTAACGGTGTTTGACGCCACTTGTCCACTGGTTACCAAAGTGCATATCGAAGTGGCAAAATTCGCTCAAGATGGTATGGATGCGATCTTAATCGGTCACGCCGGTCACCCTGAGGTTGAAGGTACGATGGGGCGCTTCAACCGTAAACACGGCGGCGAGATTCATCTGGTTGAAGACGAAAAAGACGTCGAAGCACTTACGGTACAAGATGCTGAGCGTCTCGCTTTTGTTACACAAACGACGCTATCTATGGATGATACCGCGCGCGTTATCGATGCCCTGCGCCATAAATTCCCAAGTATTCAAGGCCCGCGTAAAGATGATATCTGCTATGCCACTCAAAACCGTCAAGACGCGGTAAAAGATTTAGCAACGCGCTGTGAGGTAGTGTTAGTCGTCGGCTCGCCCAATTCCTCCAACTCCAACCGCCTACGTGAGCTGGCTGAGCGCATGAACTGCAAAGCTTATCTCATCGATAATGCGCAAGAGATGGATAAGCGCTGGTTCGATGGCGTCACTAGTGCAGGCGTCACTGCTGGCGCTTCTGCCCCTGAAGTGCTCATTCAAGAAGTATTGCAGCAATTGCAAGATTGGGGCGGGGAGCTACCCAATGAGCTGGCAGGTATCGAAGAAAACGTGACTTTTAGCTTGCCAAAAGCCTTGCGTATTCCAGTCACACAAGTAGGTAGATAACGCTTAGAGCAACAAGAGTAAGAGAAATAAGGGTAAGAGAAGACGTCATGAAAAAACATAGGACAAAGTTTGACTTAGCTACTGCTGATAGTGCTCAGATTGCTAAACAGTTGAAGATAAACCTATTTGTAATTGTTATGGTTATCTTTGTACTAAGTATCAATATGATCCACTTTATCAGAGAAAAAAGTCTTTTTTATGCCGCGCTAACGTTGCTTATGGTGGTTTTACTTTTCTTTATTATCAAAGCTCGCAGAATTTTAAAAATGAGACAACAAGATCTCACTCAATTAAATGAAGGTTAATTATGGCCGCATATTATGAATTTATCGGCCGTCAGCAGCAAAAAGACGGTAGCACGGTGGCGCAGTATCGCCCCACCAAACATGCACAAGGCGCTTGGAATGAGCATGAGCAGCATATGGCACCAGCGACAGGCCTGCTGACCTCTGAGCTCATTGGCTTTAATCTGCAAGACAACATGCGTGTTGCGCGTATTAGCTTAGATATTTTGGGGCTAATACCGCTCGACGACTTTACGATTACTACGCGCTGTATTCGTCCAGGTAGAACCATTGAGCTTGTCGAGGCGGTCATGAGTAGCCGTGGTCGCGATTGTATCATTGCCCGCGCTTGGCGACTCATGACGCAAGACACTAGCGTCATTGCAGGGTTAGAGGACGCGCCAGCCAAACACCAGCCTGAAGATTTGCAGAGCTGGGATGGCATGAAAGGCTGGCCGGGCGGTTTTATCAAAACCGTAAGCTTGGTCTCTGATGCTAATCGCCGCGCAGGTCGGGGTATGGTCTGGATCACCAATGATTTAGAGATGGTAGAGGGGACACCGACAAGTGATGTGGTGCATCTATTGGGTATGGTAGATACGGCGAATGGCGTGGTGCCAAGGCTTGGTCTTGGGCTCTCAAAGCTTGAATGGATGTTCCCCAATACTGACCTGCAAATTCACATGCACCGAGAGCCAAAAGGGGCTTGGCTCGGAATCGAGGCGGTGCAGCAGTACGGCGAAGATGGTATTGGCGTGACCAGTGCGGTGCTTCATGATGTGCAGGGACCCTTTGGTCGCAGCGAGCAGATCTTGACGATACGTCCGATGCCGCATTAACTCAGTGCCTATTGACCCAGTGCCTATTGACTCAGTACCTATGAAAAATTGCCATTGGTAAATTGCCACAATACATTACTTTATTAAATGATACCGCTTAAAAAACTTAGGCGGTGTTTTTGTTTCGACGCTATCTATTATTTACGCTTGAAAAATTTACCTGCGCCCCTATTAGTATAAGCAGCCTAGCGCTATTTAAAACCAAATCGCTCTTATGCTTATTTGAGCGATTTTGGTTTAGTGACTGCTGTTTAATAATAAGTTTTGACATACATTAAAGGAGTTTTTTATGAGTGAATCAAAAAACGACAATCCAATAGTTGATGAGAATAATCCAGAATTAAAAAAACATACGTTTGAAGCGGAAGTGGCGCAATTGCTACATCTAGTGACGCACTCCTTGTACTCAAACGCTGATATTTTTGTCCGTGAGCTGGTATCAAACGCATCAGACGCCTGTGATAAATTGCGTTTTGAAGCCACTAACGATGACAGCCTGTACGAAGATGACGGTGAGCTCAAAATACGTATCGCCGTTGATGAGGAAGCCAAAACCATTACCTTTATCGATAACGGTATCGGTATGAACGAAGCTGATGCCATTGACAATTTGGGTACGATTGCCAAATCAGGTACCAAGGCATTTTTGGACAAATTATCTGAATCACAAAAGCAAGATGGTCAATTGATCGGTCAGTTCGGTGTTGGCTTTTACTCAGGTTTTATCGTCGCTGACACAATCAGTGTCGAATCGCGTAAAGCGGGCGAGCCTGCGGATAAAGGCGTACGCTGGGTATCAGACGGCACGGGTAGCTTCACCGTTGAGCCTATTACCAAGGATACGCGCGGCACGAGTATCACTTTACACCTAAAAGAAGAATACACCGATGGCGACGATAATTATTTAGATCGCGCCAAGATCAAGCGTCTGGTCAATAAATACTCAGACCATATCAGTCTGCCCATTCAGATGCGTAAAGAAGTCTGGCAAGAAGATGAGGTTGAGGAAGGCGACGACACGCCAGCTAGTGGACAAATGGTACTGACTGACGAGTGGGAAACCATTAATAAAGCCAGTGCACTTTGGACGCGCTCAGCATCCGAGATTGAAGATGATGAGTACGTTGATTTTTATAAAAACATCAGCTATGACATGGATGACCCGCTCACATGGACGCATAACCGTGTCGAGGGACGCGTACAGTACACTCAGCTGTTATATGTACCCAAAAAAGCACCGATGGATCTGTATACTCGCGAGCAGCAGCACGGGCTTAAGCTATATGTCAAACGCGTGTTCATCATGGATGACGCGGAACAGCTTTTGCCAATGTACTTGCGCTTTGTCAAAGGCGTTATCGATTCTGCCGACTTACCACTTAACGTCAGCCGCGAGTTATTGCAAGAGTCGCGCGATGTCAAATCTATCCGTGATGGTAATGCGCGCCGCATCTTGACCATGCTGGCAAGCCTTGCTAATAGTGAAGATAGTGACAAGCAAGATAAGTTTGCACAGTTCTATAGCGAGTTTGGCGATGTCATCAAAGAAGGTCTGGGCGAGGACATGGGCAATCAAGAACGTATTGCCAAGCTTTTGCGTTATGCCACTAGCACTGATGATAAAGTTGCGACCAGCTTTGAGGACTATAAAGCTCGCATGATTGAGGGTCAAAAAGCCATCTACTATCTAACGGCTGATAACTTAGCCGCTGCAAAGAACAGCCCGCAGCTTGAGTTATTTAAGAAAAAGGGCATCGAAGTTATCTTGATGACCAGCCGCGTTGATGAGTGGGCGATGAACTTTTTGACGTCATTTGACGACACACCGCTACAAAACATTGCCAAGGGCGCAGTAGATTTAGGCGATTTGCAAGACGAAGAAGAAAAGGCGGAGGCTGAAAAGGCGCAAGAGTCTATGAAGCCTGTGGTTGATAAGCTTAAATCGTCTCTAGGCGCACGTGCCAAAGACGTACGAGTCTCTAATCGCTTAGTTGATAGCCCTGCGATACTGGTTACTGCAGAGGGCGAGCTGTCACCACAGATGATTCAGATGCTGCAGCAAATGGGTCAAGAAGTGCCAGAGACGCAGCCTATCTTGGAGGTCAATCCTGATCATCCGCTGATCAAAAAGCTAGAGGCCAGCGAGCAGGCTGATGGTGATTTTGATAAGCTTGCGCAAGTCATTTTTGATCAAGCGCTACTTGCCGATGGTGGGCAGCTTGATGATCCTGCCGCGTATCTCAAACGCGTCAACGAGCTGTTGATGCGCTAGAATCTACTGTTTCAATCACTCGTTAAAAAGAGACCTTTATATAAGGTCTCTTTTTATATGTGTTTAACGCTGTTTTTATAAGTATTTACAAATCCTAGTATTGTCTTCACTGACAATCCGTTACAATCGCGTTAGACTCATTCATCAAAAGTCTGATTTTTCAAACCATTTAGACGCTTATAAAAAGCCATCGCTTTGATGATTGTTCAATTATCTACTCGATAGAGGTCACCATCTTTGTCACTCTCATCGCTAAAAACCACTTCGCTTCAACGCTTCTCTCTTAATTTTGCGGCCAATATCATTGCAGCCTTATGGATGCTCGTTGGTTCAACGCGGGCGTTCTCTTGGGTTAAGCCTACTTTTTTTCAGTTTGCTTTATTTGCAGCACTTGCTCTTAGTAGCAACGTACTATTCTCTTGGCTAGCAGCCGAGAGCGGTAGCGTATTCAATGAGCAAGGGCTTGTCAGCTATTTAATTTGGCCAGTGATTATCTTGCTGGGTGGCATTATCTTAGCGCGGCGCTTGGGTAATCAAGGACTATTATTTGTCCCTGTAGTGCTGTGGCTCGTCGCCGATACTTTATCAGCGCTACTACAAAGCTTAGTACAGTTCTTTGGTCATCAAGGCTGGCTGCCTGAATGGAGCTACTCATTACTACCGATACTGTTTCTATTATTATTTTTGTGGCAGACCATAGCCCTGCTTTGGATATTCTCTCGTCGTCTGCGCGCGCCATGGTGGGAGCGTATTATTGTACTAATCGGCGCTGTCGCACTATTGACGATTTGGCAAAACAATGTGGCAGATCAGCCTATTTTTAAGCAAACCCTTATGCAGCCAGTGTTGAATGAGGCGGCTTTATACGAGCAGCCGCGTCTATTACAGCAAGCCTTAGATAGCCTTGACCCTAGCGTCTTGGGTCAGACAGACTGGTACTTTATGGGGGTGGCAGGTTTTGCGGGGCAAGATGTGTTTCGCTCTGAGATCAATCATGCGCGCGAGCTATTTGATGTACGCTTTGGTACTAGCGGGCGCTCATTATCCTTGATCAACAATACCTATAGCTGGCTGGATGAGCCTGTCGCGACTAAAACTAGTATATTACAAAGCCTTAAAACCATCGGTCAAAAAATGAACTCGGATGAAGATGTGCTACTCTTAACCTTGTCCTCTCATGGCAACGAAGATATTCTTCAGCTTGAGAACGCACCTGTTGAGATGGACAGCTTGGAGGCTGTATGGCTACGTGAGGCGCTAGATAGCGCAGGTATTCGCTGGCGAGTCATCATTATATCGGCCTGTTATTCAGGCTCTTTTATCGATGATTTAGCTTCGCCGACAACGGTAGTGATTACCGCATCAGCGACGGACAAGATGTCCTTTGGCTGTACTAATAGCGCTGAGATGACTTATTTTGGCCAAGCGTTCTTCGCCGAGAGTCTACGAGAAAACACCAGCTTTGCAACTGCATTTAAAGACGCCAGCCTGCGCATACAAGAGCGTGAGAGTTTTATGGGTTTTGAGCCCTCAGAGCCGCAAATGGCGATCGGTAGCTTGATGGAAACTGCCTTGCCAGCGTTTGAACAAGCCTTGTTCAACCAGCGTCCAGCGCTTAGCAATAATAACAATAGCGGTGCTGATGATATCGAAAATAGTATGTCTAAAACAGTGCCCATAGTTAAATAAAACCATATAAACAAGTCTTTTTCTAACTACAATAAAAGGATACTTATTATGAATAATTCTTATGCACAAAAATTGGCGAGTAACTCGCAGATGACGCAAGTCAGTGTGAACCGCTGTTTTGATGGCGAGCAGCACTATTATCGTCATGAGTCTGTGGTAACTAAGACGCCAATGACCTTTAGTATTTATTTGCCAGATGAGGCCTTGGCAGGACAACGCTGCCCTGCAATTTTGTATTTATCAGGACTCACTTGTAATGCTGATAACGTCACGCACAAAGCCCACTTTCAACAAAAATGTAGCGAGCTTGGCATGATATTTATCGCACCTGACACCTCACCTCGTAGCAGCGATGAGGTTGAGGTGCCAAACGATGAGCGTTATTTTGTGGGGCAGGGGGCGAGCTACTATGTCGATGCGACAACAGCGCCTTGGTCGGAGAACTTCAATATGCAAAGCTACATTGTCGATGAGCTATACGATCTACTGCGTAGCGAGTTTGCTATTAGCAGTATCGGTATTACAGGTCACTCTATGGGCGGGCATGGCGCGTTATTGCTTGGTTTCAAGTTTCCAGGTAAGTTTGTCAGTGTCTCAGCATTATCGCCAGTTTGCGCAGCTAGTGAGTCTGATTGGGGACAGGCAGCTTATACCGAATACTTTGGCGATGATAAAGCGCTTTGGAAGCAAGCGGACGCGGCGCATACGATTAGCGAAGTTGGCAAGCAGTATGCCAGCATTTTAGTTGATCAAGGTGCAGCTGACGATTTTTTAGCTCAAAATCAATTGCAAACAGAAAAATTACAGCAAGCTTGCAAAAAAGCTGAGCAGCCATTAACCCTGCGCTATCAAGCGGGTCATGATCACAGTTATTACTTTATTCAAACGGTGATTAATGATCATATTTGGCATCATTGGCGTATGGCGCAGCTTGCCTAAATTTTGCTAACTGCGACTCTAAGCATCTAAGCATCTAAGTATTTACCAATATCTTAGGCAAAATTGTCTTATAACTGCAGCGACGCTTGATTCTAACTTTGTGTTTTATTATAACTGGCTATCTAATTGATAAATCACCCTATTTTTAGATTTAAAGGGTGTTTTTATGACTGCACTGTCGCTAGATAAGTCGGCAGATTTTTGTCATTCGCGTTATGATTGCTACTGAAAATCATACTTACTATGATGCTTAAAAAGGTAATCTTTATGGTAGAACATTCATCATTATCAGCAGATACTCAAATAGATGATGGCAACTCATCGCTAGCGATTATGCAAGCAGATATGGATAAGGCAATCGAGCAAAAACAAAATGAGGCGGCGCTAGAGAGTCAATCTGATTTGTTATTAAATGAGATAGACGCGTCAGGTAGCAAAGCGTTAGATGCAGTGCAAATGTCACGCTTGATTGAGATGGCATGGGAAGATAGAACGCCATTTTCAGCGATAGAGCATAGTTTTGGTCTTAGTGAAGCTGATGTGATTACTTTGATGCGAAAAGAGCTTAAACCGTCCTCGTTTCGTTTGTGGCGTCAGCGCGTCACTGGGCGTGATACCAAGCATCAGGCCAAGCGCGGCTTTGAAATCGGCCGTGCCTATTGCAAAACTCAGTACAAACCCCGATAGTCATTAATAACCAAAAATCTTATCAAATTATGCTCAAAAGGTAATCTATTATGATCTGTCCTGCTAAGCCGTACCTAATCGCTCCTTCAATCTTATCCGCTGATTTTGCGCGCTTGGGCGAGGAGGTCGAGAATGTAATGAATGCAGATGCGGATGTCATTCATTTTGATGTCATGGATAACCATTATGTCCCCAATCTGACCTTTGGTAGCATGATATGTAAGGCGCTACGAGACTATGGTATTGATGCGCCCATTGATGTACATCTAATGGTATCGCCTGTTGACGGTATGATTGAGCAGTTTTTGCAGGCGGATGCGAGCATTATTACCTTTCATCCAGAAGCCAGTGCTCATATCGATCGCTCATTGCAATTGATCAAAGATGGCGGCGCTAAATGTGGTCTGGTGTTTAATCCTGCAACGCCGCTACATTATCTAGATTATGTGATGGATAAAGTCGATCAGATACTACTTATGAGTGTCAATCCAGGGTTTGGCGGTCAGTCATTTATTGACAGCACCTTAGATAAAGTCCGCGAAGTGCGCCAGCGTATTGACGCTAGTGGTCGAGATATCAGATTAGAGGTAGATGGCGGTATCAAGGCAAATAATATCCGTGCTATCGCTGAGGCGGGCGCTGATATGTTTGTCGCAGGCTCGGCGATTTTTAATCAAGCGGACTACGCTGCGGCTATTAGCGCTATGCGTGAAGAGCTGGCGTTAGTACAAAAATAGAGCAAAGCGATAGGTGGTACAATAAGTAAGATGCTATTTGTAGTAGCATAACTATTATGGCAAGAGGTGATATATGGATACGCAAAATACCGTTAGTAGCTCTCAAACTAGTAGCTCCCAAACGCCAAGTGATGACTTAACCTTATCGCAAAGCGTGCATACTTATGAGCCTAATCAATCTGCTAAAAGTCTTGAATCTAGAAGCCTAGTTCCTAAGGGTATCACTATTGGTCTGGCAGTCTTTGCCCTGGTACTGAGCTTGGCAGGTTATGGCTTTCGCCTGATGATTGGTGATAATCCTAGCAGCGTACTCCGTCATGCTGCTATTGTCGTACCTGCTTTTGTACTTGGCATTCCTTTATTATTTTGGCTCGGTTCGCGCGTGATGAACAAGGTCAAAGGCATGAATATTGAGACGAGAAACGCGCTGAGCCTTGGCTGGCTGACGGCTTGTGTCTCTATGCTATGGCTGATGGGTACTTACAGCTAATAAAGCTTACCGTTAATAATGTAGTTTTATCTAGCTTTATACTTCCTATTTCTATTTTATTCAATAAGTTGTGAGTCTCATCATAACTGGACACTTGCATGCAAAAGCAACGCACTAAAATCACCGATGTTATTTTTCCAAAAGACTTACCCAACGGTCTGTTCATCGCTTTGATCATTGCCTGTTTATTATTAGGGCTGTCAGCACTGAGTCATGGTGAGGGCTTGCAAAGCTGGCTTGGTGTATTTGAGAGCTGGCTTTTAATGCTCATCATACTGCCTACCGCGACAGCAACTCTGGTTCTTCCTTTTAAACTTCGTGATCCGACTTTTGAGCTTAAGCTTGCCTATTATCTAGGGATGTTTGTGGCATTCTTATTTACTTTAGCCAAATTACGTTACTGGCGCTAAAACCTTTCTCGTTTACAAGACTTGTGTCACACCTCTTGAAATTACGCGTCAAAGCGTCCATTGTATGACTATAATAGATTTTCCCTAGCGTTGTTAGCAGTTACATTGAGGCTACTTTACAGGGAATAATAAGGATACTAATTAATGCCATATGATAGTGATAATGAGATAGAAGTGGATCATGACAGTAGCGATCATTTCAACGGATTTGCTAAAGAGACGACCTTGGAGTTGGTGGAGGGCGATAATGGCAAACTATTATTGCGCGATACTGAAAAAGAGGGCGCGCCGCTGATGACTATAGACTTCTCAGAAAAGCTTAAAGAATTACTAGGTAGCGATACTCAAGCAATCGGTCAACACATGATACACGCCGCTATTCAAGTCATCATGCAAAAGCAGATGAGCCAGTGGCATGCGCATGTGTACGATAAAGAGCCAAAGCACTATAGCTAAATGATACTATAGCTAAATAACATTATTGAGTAAAAGTTAAGTAAAAAAAAGGGTTTATCTACTGATAAACCCTTTTTTGTTTTAAAGAAACAAAGCTTACTTAATTTTTGCTTCTTTAAAAATAACATGCTGGCGAACTTTAGGATCAAACTTTTTGATCTCCATTTTGCCAGGCATAGTACGCTTGTTCTTGGTAGTGGTGTAGTAATACCCAGTACCAGCAGTTGATACCAACTTGATTTTATCTCTCATGACAACGATCCTTTAAATGGTGGCAGAGCACTTAGCCCAAGTTTAAGTCAAACTTAAACTTTTTGGCCTTGTGCGCGCATATCTGCTAATACTTTATCAATACCTAGTTTGTCGATAGTACGCATACCCTTAGTTGAGATACGTAGACGAACAAAACGGTTTTCAGATTCTACCCAAAAACGATGGTTATGAAGGTTTGGTAAAAAGCGGCGACGGGTCTTGTTGTTTGCATGCGAAACATTATTACCCACCATAGGGCGCTTTCCGGTCACTTGGCAAACTCTAGCCATGGGGAACTCCTAATCTGTGAGGTATGAGGGCTACCCATACCAGTCTGGACATATTGACGTTTTTGCGGCATGGACACAGCAATCGTCGTTTTGCACCAAACGAATCTATATGAAGGTTGAGCTGACATCTCCATCATCTAAAGGCAAATGACAGAGCGATCAATTCAGAAATTTTAAAGCCGACATTTATACCACAAAATGAGCAGATACTCAAATTATTTTGTCGTATTTATTACGGTATACGGCGCATATTATACTCTAAAATCGCAGGCGTATGTGATTGATTATTTGACGATAAAGATTAATTAACAGTTGTAAGTTAATATAAAAGTCAGTAAAGTTACTGTCATAAATTTTATACAGTTTGTAATATATAACTTATTTCAATGAGTTGTTTACTTTTCATTTATGCTTATTTGAAAGGCTCAAAAAACAAATACTGCTAACGCGGAGCAAGACCATGTCATATCTTTTGCATACCACTACTTCCAAATTTTTTCAGCTCACAGCGCTAAGCTTAGCACTGACTTTAGCTGGCTGCGGTGGAGGTGGTACGGATACTGTTGCTCCAGAACCTGATACGGGTGTAACGCAGCCAGGTACAGGCGGCGATGGAAATAATGGCGATGGCAACGGTGAGCCAACAGTGCCTGTTAGTGAAGTCAATGTAACGCCTATAACTTTGACAGATACTAATGGAAATGTGACTCGTACTATTACCTCTGCTGGAGTTAGTGCTAAAGTAGTTGTAACTGATGAGACGAATACACCTATTGATAATGCTTTAGTGACTTTTCGAGGTGAAGGAGTAGCATTTGGAACTAGTAACGCTGCCATATTAACTAATGAAAGTGGCGAAGCTAGTATATCGGTTAAACCTTTAGATAACACAACAACAGGTAGCTATCAGCTTAGCGCTACAGTTAGTGCTAATGGGTTAACAGATACAACGCCAGGTTATAATTTTTCATTACAGTCTGTAGAGGTTCAGCTCGCTGACATCTTTATATCTTCTACCAACTTAGAGTCAGGTGGCAATACTAACATCACATTGAAAACAAAAGATGCTAGTAGCAATGCCAATCAGAATGACATTGCAGTAAATTTCGATACCAGTTGTGGTAGTTTTGATAACGACAGTGTTGTTTCAAGTAATCAAGGTGATGTTATAGCTAACTACCAAGCAATAGATAGTAATGGGAATTTGTGTGAGGGTAGACAAACGATTACTATAACTTCAGCAAATAATCCCAATGTGCAAAGAACGCTTACTGTAAATATTGAAGGTATAGAAGCAAACTCTATAGTGTATACCACTACGGAGGAGACTAGACTAGGTGCAAATAATAGCGGATCATCTAGATCTGGAAAGATAGAGTTCACTGTTTATGCCAACGGTCGACCTGCTGCCAATCAAAGAGTTGAGATTAGTAAAGTATTTGCACCGAACGATTTTAGTTTTGTGAGATTAGGCAACCAAAATTCTGAGATAGTAACTAGTGACTCGCAAGGTAGAGTGGTTGTTGACTTGTACCCTAGTGCATTACCTGGTCCTGTAGAAATAAAAGCAACGTTACTATCAAATCGCAATATATTTGCACTGTCAAAAAATGTTTCAGTAGCAACCGGACGTGCTACACAAAACGGTTTTAGTCTTTCGTTAAGCAAAAATGTATTGGCAGTCGGTACTGATGGAGATACCGCTACTATTACCGCAAGATTGGTCGATAGAGTGGGAAACCCTGTGCCTAATGGTACAGTGGTCAGTTTTATCAGTGAAGGCGGTAGAGTGATTCCAAATTGCGCCACTAACAACGGTCAGTGTAGTGTTGAATTTAGCACACAAAACCCACGTCCTGTAGATAATCGTATCTCTGTTATCGCTTATGTAGAGGGTGATAAGAGCTATAGAGATACTAATGGCGATAATTTATATACCGCAGGCGTTGACTCCTTGATTAGAAATATCGGTGACTTCTTTAGAGATGATAATGAGAATAATCAGTACGATTCTAATTTAGGCGAATTTGTATATCGTCGCAACGCTGGCAGTTTATCTTGTGGTCCATCATTCTTTTCGTTCCCTAATATCAACCAAACCTGTGATAACCAACTTGAGGCTATACTACGTTCTCAAGTTGTACTAGGTTTAGCGTCTGATAGTCCTTTATTCCCAAGATTAGGAGACGAACTTCGAGCGAATCCGCTAAATAATTTAGATACACCTATCAAGGTGGATTTTAAAATGTATGGTAATGGCGCTCAAACGGTCAGTATGCCGTCAGGAACGAGTGTCAGTATTTCAGCTGTAGATAAAACCAGTTTCTCTCCTACTGTTGTTATTACGGGTGATAGAATTGTCGTTTCTAACGCTGAGCCAAATACTACAGCTGTCGTAAAGGCAGGTTCTTCTTCTATTAATGTAGGTATTGGCTCTGATGGTATAGGTTCGGAGCCAAGAGGCAATGTGCCAGCAGACGCGTCATTAACGGTAGCAGATACTAGCTCTACATGCGAAGCTGAGCTAGTATCTGGTTTTGAAACGGTGCCAAACATTGTTGATCTAGGTGTTGGAGTTAGTATAGGAGACGGTAGATTTGGTAAGGTGCGAGACAACGCGGTCAGCTATACCTTTACTTATAGTGGCTGTCGTCCTAACGATCAGCTGAAACTATCAGTGACCACACCATCACCCTCTGCTACTACTTCTACTAAAAATATTACGTTTGTATCAAGATAGCTTTAACTCGCATAAATTTAAAAACCCCCAACGTGTTGGGGGTTTTTGCATTCATAATTTTAATAACGAAATACCACCAACTCAATTGCTAAAACACAATAAAATAGCCGACCGGCTATATCTCAGACAATCTTAACTTATTATAGATTTAATCTTTAAATTGGATACCTTATGTCAGACACCGCAACCCTCCTAATCAAATGCCGCGATCAAGCGGGTATCGTTCAAGCCGTATCAGAGTTTATTCATCGCTATAGCGGTAATATTATTGCGCTTGATCAATATTCAACCGCACATGAAGGCGGACAGTACTTTATGCGTTTGGAGTTTGCCTTAGCAGGTCTCAGCGAGATTATCGATAATTTTGAGGCAAGCTTTGCTCATACCGTTGCCAAGCGCTATGAGATGACGTGGCGGTTACATGACAATGCGATTAAGACGAAGGTGGGTATTTTGGTCTCGAAGTTTGATCATGCGCTGCTCGATTTATTGTGGCGGCATCAGCGCGGTTTGCTTGATTGTCAGATTACCACAGTGGTTAGCAATCACGAGGATTTGCGCCAAGCAGTGGAAAACTTCGGTATTCCTTTTTATTATGTGCCCGTGACCAAAGATAATAAGAGCGATGCCGAAGCGCAGATTCATGAGTTGATGGCGGGTAATGATCTACTGGTACTAGCGCGCTATATGCAGATATTGTCGTCAGACTTTATTGAGCGCTGGCCGATGCAAGTGATCAATATTCACCATTCGTTCTTGCCAGCTTTCGTTGGCGCAGACCCTTACAGACAAGCCTTTGATAAAGGGGTCAAGCTCATCGGCGCAACGGCGCATTATGTCACAGCAGAATTGGATCAAGGGCCAATCATCGAGCAAGATGTACACCGCGTCACCCATAGACAAGGCGTAAAGGAATTGCGAGCGATTGGCCGTGATGTCGAGCGTAATGTACTGGCGCGCGCGGTCAACTGGCATGTACAAAACCGCGTTATCGTTACGGGCAACAAGACGGTGGTGTTTAACTGACAGCCGTTTGCATGATAAATAAGAAATAGCGCTCAGTATAGCGAGTGTGCTAAGCGCTAATCTTGATCTATAACACCAGCTCTAATACAAATTTGCTGCCTACAAACCCTATCGCTAGTAATACAAAGGCTGATATCGTGATATTAGCCGCGCGTTTGCCGCGCCAGCCTGCGCGCCAATGTCCAATCAGTAACCCGCCAAATAACAGCCAAGATAGTACGCTAAAAACGGTTTTGTGCGCGATATGCTGCGCCATCAGGTCCTCGACATAGATAAAGCCGATGCCTAGTGCAAAACTGAGCAGTACAAAGCCGACCAAGATCATATCGAACAACAGACCTTCCATCGTTTGTAATGACGGCAGTTTATTGACCCAAAAACGATGAATGGTCTGATGCTTAAGCTCGCGGTTTTGCAGTCTTAAAAATAGCGCTTGCACCGCTGCCATGAACAGTACGCAGTAAGCGGCAAAGGAGAGTATAATATGCGCCTCTAGTCCAATACCGATATCTGTTAGCGGGCGATAAGGCGCACGTCCAAAATAGCCGACTGTGACACCGATAAAGGCAATAGGTGCGGCTAAAATTCCAAGGCTGATAATAGGTCGATACAGCGAAAATAGAGTATAGAAGAATAAAAATAACAGACCGATTAAGCTTATCGTATTAAATAGGTTAAAGTTTAATCCATATAAAGTGACAATATCAGGCGAGAGTAGCAGCACGTGCGCGAGCATACCAATCAGCAGTAAGCTCAAGGTAATGCTTTTATGAATAGGCTTATTGGTCGTCAGTGACCAGCTAATATAAATACTGACCACAAGATAAGATAGGCTAGCTATCAAAAACGCAAGTAACACAGATGGTGCCTCATAAATTATCAATAGCGGTGGTAGGACAGACACTTAATCGCTGTTTAAACCAAGCTAAACCTAGCGCCGTGACAGATGGCTATAGTGGTATAAAAGCTTTAAGAAACATAGCGTAAAATAGAATCACTGCCAAGTAAGCGCTAAAATGATATGATTAGAATAATCGTTCAATTTATCATAAAATGAAAGCCAATTGAGAATCATATTCATTAAATGAATGACTTCCTAAATCTCATCATGACAATAGAACTTAGAACTTAGCATTTAGTTAAATAAAAAATTAACTCCCAATCGAGAATTATATATGTTTGATACTTTAACCGAACGTCTCTCATCGAGCCTACGTAATGTCGTCGGCACCGGTCAATTGACTGAAGACAATATCAAAGACACGCTGCGTGAAGTACGTATGGCACTGCTTGAAGCGGATGTTGCCTTGCCTGTTGCTCGTGATTTTGTTAAACGCGTCAAAGAACAGGCATTGGGCGCAGAAGTGCTCAAAGAGTTAGCCCCAGGGCAGGCTTTTGTCAAGATTGTCCATGATGAGTTGACCGAAATGATGGGCAGCGCTAATCAAGCGCTTGAGATGACGGGTAAGCCGCCTGTCGTTTATATACTAGCGGGCCTGCAAGGTGCGGGTAAAACGACGACTGCGGGTAAATTGGCTAAATACTTGCAGGAGCGTCAAAAGAAAAAAGTCATGCTGGTATCGGCTGACGTCTATCGCCCCGCTGCCATCAAACAGCTTGAGCAAGTCGCCGGACAAGTAAGTGCTAAGTTTGTCAATTCAACGACGGATGAGAACCCCATTGATATCGCTCGCCGCGCCATAGAAGAGGCGAAGATTCAGTATCAAGACATCTTAATCATTGATACGGCGGGTCGCTTAGCTATTGATGAGATGATGATGGATGAGATCAAAGCGCTTACTGCGGCGGTCAATCCTCAAGAGACGCTGTTCGTGGTCGATGCGATGACGGGTCAAGATGCCGCCAATACCGCCAAAGCCTTTAATGATGCGCTGCCTCTGACAGGTGTTATCCTAACCAAGACTGACGGCGATGCTCGTGGGGGTGCGGCGTTATCCGTACGTGCGATTACGGGTAAACCTATTAAGTTCTTGGGCCGCGGTGAGCAGCTCGATGCCCTTGAATTATTCCATCCAGAGCGTATTGCCCAGCGCATACTCGGTATGGGTGATGTCTTAAGTCTAGTTGAAGAAGTTGAGCAAAAGATTGATCGCGACAAAGCCGAAAAAATGGCTAAGAAAATGCAAAAAGGTGGCGATTTTGATTTAGAGGATTTACTGACTCAATTTCAGCAAATGAAAAGTATGGGCGGCATGGCAGGGTTTTTAGATAAAATGCCAGGTATGGGCGGCTCTGATATGCAAAAGGCGGTTGAAGACGCTAAGCCTGAAGAAAAGGTGCGCGAGATGGAAGCCTTGATCAATTCGATGACGCCATATGAGCGCAAAAACCCTGACAAAATCAACCCAAGCCGCAAACGCCGTATTGCCGCAGGTTCAGGAAGAGAGATTCAAGACATTAACCGTTTGCTCAAGCAGCACAAGCAGATGGCAAAAATGATGAAGATGATCTCAAAACCTGAAGGCATCAGTAAAATGATGAAATCTATGCAAGGTCTGATGGGCGGCGGCGCTGCAGGCGGCGGCGGTGGTGGTGGTCCCTTATTCGGTGGTGGTCAAGCTAAGGGTCAAGGCGGCATGAAAGACGTGAATCAAGCGCAGCTGGCAAAGCAAATGGGACTTGATCCCAACAATATGCCAAGCGCGGAAGATATGCAAAAGCAGATGCAAGAGATGCAGAATAAAGCACCAAAAGACTTTAAAAAACGCTTTTAGTTGATAAGAAAATATCATTTTGATAAGCCCCAAGCTCATGTCAGTTTTGGGGCTTTTTATGAGTATGGCTTTCGAAGATGCGCCAGAACAAATTTGCAAATAGTATGCACACTAAATGTTATCATAGGCGCTATTTTTAGGTGCTCCTAGCCAAAGCTGAGGTCATATGTTTTTAGCGATAGATACGGTATTTGATCAGTGCTCAATTGCGATATTGGGCCGCGACGGTGAAGTTATCTTTAGCCAGACTGAAAAAGGTAAGCGTGAGCAAACTCGGCAGATACTACCGATGATAGACGCCGCTTTGCAAGCTAATCAGCTTAAACTTGCTGACATTCAAGCCTTGATGTTTAATCGCGGGCCAGGTGCTTTTAGCGGTATCCGTATTAATACCGCTGTGGTGCAAGCGCTGTCGGTGGCGCATGATTTGCCTTGCGTTGGGGTATCTAGCTTGCAAGCAATCGCGCAAGCTGCCTACCAAGAATATGGTATCGAGTCAGTCTATAGCGCTCTTGATGCGCGTATGCAGCAAGTTTATTTTGGACAATACTCATTAGTAGACGACATCATGCAGCCAGTCTCTACAGAAACTGAGCAACTTTTAGATTATGACACGCAGACTGAGCTAAATTTTGCTATCGCGGGTAACGGCGCTGGACTATTAACCCTGCGTGATGGTCAGCGAATCTATGAGTCCGTTGTACCAGACGCTACTGTCATCGGGCAGGTGGGGCTAGCGCAGTTTAGGGAAACAGGCGGTACGGATGCTGCGCATGCCTTACCTAAATATCTACGCAATCAAGCTTGGAAGACTCTCAAAGAGCAAGGTAAAGCCTAGAGTCGTTTATTTTTAATGTTACAAGCTCGCTTAATCACTATTTAACCACCCATACCAGCTCAGTTTAGCTCAGCGCTGCTTTTAGGAAGATTGCCGTGGATATCATTTTATTAATTCAAGCCGTTGTCATGGGTATCGTCGAAGGTATCACTGAGTTTTTACCCATCTCTAGCACCGGCTACTTGATTTTGTCCGCAGATGTCATGAACTTTTGGACCAAAGATAAAGTCGATTTGTTCGTCGTTGTCGTACAGCTCGGTGCTATTTTGGCGGTCATTTATGACTACTGGGGCCGCTTATGGGGCGCTCTTATGGGGCTGATAACGGGTCAATCAGATACGATGACTAACCCAAGGCAGCTGGGGCTTAGCCTTATTGTCGCCACTATTCCTGTGATGATCGTCGGCTTTACCTTTGCTGATGAGATAAAAGCCTATTTGTTCAATCCTATTACCGTAGCGATTATGCTTATCATCGGTGGTTTATTGATATTCTACGTCGAAAATCGTCCGCAAACGATTATCGCCAGTGAAGCGGAAGACGTGCGTGTGGCGACGGCGCTCAAGATTGGACTGCTGCAATGCTTGGCGCTGATACCAGGCACGTCACGCTCTGGCGCTACCATTATCGGTGCCTTGTGGCTTGGCGTGTCGCGCAAGGCCTCAGCGGAGTTTTCTTTCTTTTTGGGTATTCCTGTGATCGTAGGCGCAGGCTTGCTCGATTTGCTCAAGCACCATGAGGTATTGACCAGTCAGGAGGATTGGCTCGTATTGGGAGTGGGCACTATCGTCTCCTTTGTCGTCGCGCTGCTTTGTATCCGCTGGCTAGTGGCTTGGGTCAGTCGCCGCGATTTTAAAATCTTTGCCTGGCTGCGCATTATCACAGGAATAGTCGTATTAGTCGCCGCTTGGGTCTTTGGTTATCAGTTTGCGGGATAGCCTTCTAACAGCATTTTGGCCTTTTAATTATCTGAGAGTGAGTCATGTCAGCACTGCCTATATGTCACTTATACTACGCTACTGATAGGCAAAAACCACAAATCGATGCACTGCAAAATCTGCTTGATAAACATCAGTTATCATTGCAACTGAGCATTGAGCAGACGATTGGTAAAGTCAATCAAAAAATTAAGCAGCAGTTGAGCGCTTTGCACGATGATCCTGTTTTATGGTTAGATGACAAGGATAAATTATCATTAATTGCTGATGGTTTGAGTGTGGCGCCAGAGTGGGACAAATTACAGCGGCGTGTGGTCAGCGCAGGACGCAAGTCAGAGCTGCTTTTGCAAGCGGCTAAAATCACAGCAGATAGTATAGTCATTGATGCCACCGCAGGTTTTGGTCATGACAGTCTGATACTTGCCAGTACAGGCGCACGAGTCATTATGCTTGAGCAGCAGCCGATGATGGCATTATTACTATTGGCAGAACAGCGCCGCATGAGCGCACAACCAAACTGGCAAAAGCTGATGACGCGTTTGCACATCATCAACATCGATGCACGGAGTTATTTTGCTGACAAACAAAGTGCGTCGACACTTGATGATAGTATCGTCGATATGGTGTATTTAGACCCGATGTTCCCAGAGGACAGCCATCAAGATAGTAAAACAGGTAAGGGAGCAAAGGTTGGTAAGCACATGCAAGTGCTGCATCAATTAGCTTATCCGCCAACCTTGATTGAGGAGGCGCAGTTGTTGCAAAGCGCTGAGGATTTTATCGCTGGGCATAACGAGCAGGGTGGCCGCGTCATCGTTAAGCGTCCACAATACGCGCCAGTATTTGCCCAGCGACAAGCCGATGAAAGCTGGCAAAATACTGCGCTGCGCTTTGATGGCTACTTTGCCTAATATTTAAATGAGTAATGAATAGTCTAGGAGCATAGGATGCTAACGATAGTCATTTGGGCGGCAGGTGCAGCCTTATTATTGGTCAATATCATACTTCGCACGCGAATTTTGCAACTTGAGGCGCACCTAAGAGCGCTGAGCGATCCACAAGAGCAGTTGACCTATTTACGCAATCAAGCAGCAGCTGGAAATAAAAGAGCTGCCATTAAGGCGCTACGCACAAAATACCCTGGACTAACGCTAGCTGAAGCCATGAAGTTATGGAAGCAAATTGAACCATAAATCAAAGCTATCAATACGTCAAAGGTTTTAAAATTAATAAGCACAAAAATAAAAAATACAGAAGGTCATAACCAAGCATAAAGGTTCTAAGACGAGTAATTAATGGCAAACTATCTTCATCTCACACTTAAAGATAAGCTCTATGCTTATATGCAACTGACGCGCTTTGACAAGCCTGTCGGTATAGAGCTACTCTTGTGGCCCACCCTCTGGGGCGTGATGCTCGCGGCTATGGGTCAAGCCCAGCAAGTGGATGGCGCAACAGCAGGTCTACCGAGTTTAAAGGTGTTTGTACTCTTTGCATTAGGCGCGATTTTGATGCGAGCGGCAGGCTGTGCCATTAATGATTTTGCCGATCGCAAAGTAGATGGACACGTCACGCGTACTAAAGGTCGCCCATTAGCTGACGGTCGTCTAAGCGGACGCGAGGCGATAGCGGCGTTTTTGGTCTTAGTTGTACTGAGCGCCAGTTTGCTATTGTTTTTACCTATAACCGTATTTTATTGGTCATTGGGCGCAGTCGTTCTGGCCTTTATCTATCCGTTTATGAAGCGCTACACCCATTTGCCGCAAGTGTTTTTGGCTGCCGCCTTTGGCTGGGCGATACCCATGGCTTATGTCGCCGTGCAAGGCGCGCCTGATATCTGGTGCTGGCTACTATTCATCGCCTACATGTGCTGGACAATCGCTTATGATACTCAGTACGCTATGGCGGATCGCGCCGATGATCTAAAGATTGGTGTCAAATCGACAGCCATACTATTTGGTCGCTTTGATGTGCTGATAATCTCGATCTTACAGACTTTGTTTTTAGTGATTATGGGCGCAGTATTGTGGCACTATTTTGCGCCAACCAGTTTGAGTATCGTGCCTGTATTTGGCCTGGCCTTAGTGGCGATGATGTTTGCTAAGCAAAACAGCGTCTGCGCGACTCGCAAGCCTGCTGCTTGCTTTCAAGCATTCCTAGCTAATATTTGGGTCGGACGTTACGTCTTTGCCTTAGTCGCTTTATCTTGTATATGGACTACCTTTAATGGCTAAATTACCCAGCTCTCTTAAACGCTTTACTAGCAAAAAACCACCACTCAATGAGGTGCAGACTGAGTTTCAGTTAAGACTGGCTGAGCAAGGACTGACGCGCGAGCAAGTGATTGACACTGAGCGCAAATTAGCAAAATTTGCCAATACTATGGACTCACTGGTGCGCGTACCCTTTACCAAACAAGGGTTAGGCGCGGATGCGGCGCTCTCGACGATTCCAATAGCAGGCGATTTGGCGGGGCTGGCACTCACCAGCTACGCGTTTATATTAGGGCGTCAACTGGGCGTCCCTGCAAGCAAAATGACCCCTGCGGTACAGATGGCGCTGGCTGACATGGTCGTCGGTATTATTCCGGGTGTGGGCACTGTGATCGATGTGTTTTTGCGCCCAAGCCGTAAGACATTGGGGATTGTCCACCAGCATATCCAAGATGAGTATGGCATCACCGATACCATGCATATCGATAGACCGTTTTTGCATCAAAGCTTGGAGGATAAGCAGCAGCAAAGCCGCTTTTGGCGTAATCCTGTTATCGCTTGGCTATACTTGCATATTCCTGACATCTTGGGGGTGCTGGTCATTGCCTTTGTTGTGCTTGGTCTATGGACGGCTATTAGATGGCTAATAGGAATGTTTGGCGGCTAGGTCGTCGTCATTCAGTGACGACCTCTGCCTCAGCGCTAGTGGCGTTATAATTAGTCACTTTGCCATTTTGTATCACATCTATACTACTACCGCCGCCATGACTGATAAGCTCGACACTGCCGTCATTAGAGCGATAGGTGGGATTATTGCCTTGACCTTCAGGCGCACTCAGAGTCATTTTTGGTCTGTTAGGCAGGGTAACTATAGCATTGAGCACTCCGCTCGCTGAGGTCTCAAAGATGACAGAGAGCGTGTCACCGGCGTCACTACGGTATTTAACATCAGTGATTTGCGTGCCCTTTACGGCTTGTTCTGGATTTGGGGCAACATCTTGTAAGTCTGCTTCTTGATCTAGTTCATCAATATCATCGAGCGCGTCCAAATTTATCTCACGCTCGTCTACTTCTGGCTCCTCTACGTTCTGTGTTGGCTGCTTAGTAGTCATATCGGCAGTAGCAGGCATGCTTTGTGTCTCAACCTCGATTGGAGTCTCAGGTTCAGGTTCTTTTTGACAAGCGCTTAAAGTGAGGCTAATCGCTAATACAAAAAGTAAGCCGTAGCGCATAGGTTTTAGGAGTTTTTTCATAGGACAATCAGCTTGGTTGATAGTAATGAGTAGTGTTTATATATTCGAGAAAAATCTATGGTTAAGTAAAGACAGCTATTAAACATTAAGCGCTTATTGTTATGATTATTTTACGCTTGCCACCATGATCTCTATGCTCGCACAGATAAATACCTTGCCACATGCCTAATCCTAGCGCGCCGTTGACCAAAGGTATCGTTAGGCTGACGCCAAGCATCATACTCTTAAAATGCGCGGGTAGATCATCAGATCCCTCTAAGGTATGTCTATATTCGGACTGATTGGCAGGAGCAATAGTATTGAGCCAGTCTTCGGTATCTAGTCGGACATCAGGGTCAGCATTCTCATTGATAGCAAGGCTCGCTGAGGTGTGCTGCAAGAATAGATGCACAAAGCCTGCGTTTGCTTTATCAGGTAGCAGCTTATTGATCGCTTGTTCGATATGGGCGGTAATAATATGGATACCGCGTGCGTAGGCTGGTAGCGTTATAGTGGTTTGCAGATAAGCCATAATCTATCCTTATTCATCCAAAGGCGTTTGCAAGCGTTTACGATTGGGTGCAAGCCTATCAAGCAATGCACTTGATAAAGGCATAAAATCACCTAACATCATATCAGCTAAGGCTTCAGCACATATCGGTGCAAAAGCATACCCTTTTGCGCCCATCGCTGTGAGCGTCCATAAGTGCGTGCTATCAGGTAGTTGGCCTACAATCGGATGGTAATCAGGTGTTTGCGTGCGAACACCTGCGCGCGCTTGCCACTTGCTAGTATCGGCCGGTATCACCTCATTCATCTCAGCAATAGCTTTGATCAGTTTATCACGGCTAATTTGGTGCTCGCCCGTCCGAATATCGGTTGCGATATCATTACGCACAAAACTTGCGCCAAGTAATAAATACGGTTGACCCTCTACAACGTTATTAATTTGCGCATCCCCTGCCTGAGCAGTAAAGGGCGTACAGTAGCCGCTATACTTGAGCGGTATCTTTGGCAGTTTAGCAAGCTGCTCGGCACTGGGTATGAACCATGACAGCTGACCACGAATCTTGCGACAATCAAAAATACGAGTATCTAAAGCATGGCTCTCAAAGGCGGCGCAGATGACCACATTGTCGGCTTGAAGGTTGATCTGCTCGCCATCCCTATAACCACTCACATAAACTTGCTCGTTATTTTCATTGATCTCATTAACGTCTAATTGCTGATAGCGAATCAACGGGTGAGACATAATGACGTCTTTTAGGGCTTGCGGATTAACTAAGCCTGATTGCGGCAAATATAGATTATCGGATAAGTCCTGCATGGTTAAATGACTAAGTTGACGCGCTTGCTCATCGGGTAGGGTGGTCGCCATCGTATCAGGATAATCAGCAATTTGCGCGACATCGATATTGGCTTTTAGAAGTAAATCAAGCGCGCCTGTCGGTTCAAGCACCGCTGCGCTATTATTTTTGGCAGCTAACTTATTAAGGGCGCGATATAGGCGGCTACTATAGAGATAACCGATAGTATGCAGATGCTCGTCAGCGTGATGAATGGGCGTCATCTTAGGCGCGAGTAGGGCGCGCGGATTGCCAGATGCTCCTGCAAGCGGTGCGGTTTTATCCACGAGTGTGACCCGCGTACCGCGATTGGCTAGTGACCAAGCGACCATTAACCCAGAGACGCCAGCACCAATGATAAGGGTATGGCTAGGTTTGGATTTTTCGTTGACTTGTTTTGTTTTAATGAAAGTATCGTTAGACAGCTCAGCGTCTTCTTTAATCTCAGCAGTGAGCATCTCTTTCTTTGGGCCAAAGCCTTTTATCTTTTTGAGTATAAAGCCACTGCTCTGCAGGCCGCGTTTTACTACGCCTGCGCAGCTATAAGTCGCTGCTGTCGTACCGATAGAAGATAAGCGTTTAATCTGACTAAATACCGACTCTGCCCACAAGGACTCATTGCAAGAGGGCGCAAAACCATCTAAAAACCAAGCATCAATGGGCGTGCTCTTTTGAGTAGATTGACAATTAGAGTGATCAGTTGCAAGTTTAGCTAAGCTATCGGCAGCATCACCCAGCCAGATATCGAGCGTTAGATTATCAGCGCTAAAGTTAAGGCGATGACAGCCTGCAATAAGGATAGGATAGGCTGCCAACAACTCTACTACCATCGCTCGTAGTTCTGGCGCACGCTGGCACCAAATGCCCAGTATCTCGGTCAAATCCTCGATAGGTATAGGATGCTTTTCAGTAGTGATAATATGTAAGCGCGCATTACTTAAATGCGCATGCGTTGCTCGAAGCTTGCGCCATAAGTGCCAGAGAGCTAGGACATTGAGGCCAGTGCCAAAACCCAATTCAGCGACACTAAAGGTTTGATAAGGGGCTAGATTTGCCAAGCGCTCAGATACATGATTGCCCTCCAAGAACACGTAGCGAGATTCTGCTAAGCCATTAGCCTGTGAGTAATAAACGTCACCAAATTCACCTGATACGGGCACTAGGTTACCTGTATCGTCCTTTTGCCAGTCAATCTGCGCAGGCTTAATGATATTGGCATAGCTCGTAGCTTTTGTAGGGTCAAGATGCCCAATTGGCGCAACAGGATTAGACATAAAAGATCACATCAAATAAGGCAATAAAAGCAGGTTACCAGCGCTCGCGGCGTACAAAAACCAGCCAAGAGATAAAAATACCGACCAGTAAGCTTATGAGTACTGTAAATGCACCGTATAAAAACAGCTGACCTTTACTCTCATAGACCAAGACGTTAACCTGCGTTTGTAAGTCATTAACTTGGCGTTGCAGCTTGGCATTGCGCCCTAATAGCTCTTGATTGGCATCCGATAATGCTTGATTGGAGGGTTGCATTTGCGCCGCTAGGGTATTATCAATGGACAAAGCTAAGTCTGGATCAGCTTGAGCGGTACTGGGCTCAGTCATTGTCAGTTGAGTCGTTGTTAAAGGCGTAGGCTCAGCACTAGGAGTTAGTGTTGAAGCCGCTTGCACTGGCATTGTCGCCAATAGCATGATGCTCATTAGACCGTACTTATAATGTTTCAATCGATTCACGATTGTGCTGCCTTGTTGGCAGGCAAGGTATGAATAAAAGGTCTGACGTCTACATGACTATACACACCATCACGCAGGTACGGCTCGGCATCTACCCAAGTTTGCGCGTCTTTGAGCGTATCAAAATCCGCGATAATCAGGCTGCCTGACATAGCGTCGCTACCATGCTCGATAGGGGTAGGACCTGCGATGATTAAGCGCTGCTCACGATCTAAGGCTTGCAGGCGCTCGACGTGTTCTGCGCGAGTGATTAGGCGTTGCGCTTGGCTACCTGCAACGTCATGACCGATGATAGCAAATAAGGCCATGGTGGCTCCTTAATTAAGAGTAAAATAGCGAGTGTATAATACAAGAAAAGTAAAGTTTTAAATCTATTTAGCAGTTTTGTCCGTCAGTGCTGGATTGACATGGTTTTTTAGCACTACAAACTGAGCAATGACGAAAACGAGCATAATAGGAATCCAGCCGTAAGTCTTAAAGTTGATCCAAGCTTCGTTCGACATGGTAAAGGCCGTGATATAATGCAGCACGCCCATAAGCACAAAAAACAGCGCCCAAGCGATAGTGAGCTTTTTCCAGCCGCTCATAGTAAGCGTAAAGACCTCTTTCATTGCCAGGCGCATCAAAGGCTTGTTAATAGCTACGCTTACGAGCAAGGCAAAGGCAAACACCCCGTTTATAATCGGTGATTTCCAGCGTAAGTAGATGTCATCACGCAGCAATAAGGTGACACCGCAAAAGACAATGGTCAATAACAGAACTACCCATTGCTGCTTATCAAGTTTGCCTTTTTGACGGGCAAAGTGAATGACGTAAACGACGAGAGTCGCTATAAGCAGAGCACCTGCTGCGGCCAAGATACCTTGATTGCGGGCAACGATAAAAAAGGCAATCAGGGGAATAAAATCTAATAGAGCTTTCATAGCTAGGATAGTGTCCATCAAAACGTAGGAGATAGTTTACACGTCTACTGGGCTAAAAAAAAGCAATCAACGCATGAATAAGGCTGTACCTATGAAAATCGATTTGCACTGCCACAGTACCTGCTCTGATGGCACCTTTGCACCTGCTGAAGTCGTTCGCCGCGCACATGTCGCTGGTGTCGATGTTTTGGCATTGACCGATCACGATACGCTAGCAGGTATCGATGAGGCGCGCGCTGCGGCCAATACTTATGACATACAGCTTATTAATGGGGTTGAGATCAGCTGCGAGCACACCTTGAGTGGTGGCTATGGCAAGAACAAATCTACTAATAAAATCATCCATGTGGTGGGCCTTGATTTTACCGATCGCGCGCAGATGCATGCCACTTTGCAGCAGCTGCAAGACAGCCGAGCGACTCGCGGTCAGCGCATCACCGAAAAGCTGAGCACCTTACTCGATATTGAGTTTGATGAATTATGGCAAGAAGTGTTGGCTAAAGCGGGCGATAACCCGCAAGCGGTTGGACGCGCTCATATCGGTCAAGTATTGTTTGAGCGCGGTGAGGTCAAAACTGTACAAAAGGCATTCGATAAGTATTTGGCTGATAATAAGCCCGCTTATGTGGCCCTTGACGCACTGAGTATGGCGGATGGTATCGCGCTCATTCATGCTTGCGGCGGCAAAGCAGTACTTGCTCATCCTACCCGTTATCAGCTCTCAGCGACGCGGGTGCGCAAACTTATTGAGGAGTTTGCCGCACTTGGCGGTGATGCCTGCGAGCTACCTGCTGATAGTGAACCGCTGAGCACTCGGCGTATGGTTGATCGCAGTATTACAGAGCACAATCTAGGGGTGTCAACCGGTAGCGACTTTCATGGCAGCAATATGCCGTGGCGCAAGTTGGGTGATATTCCTACTCTAAATGCAGATCAGCGGGGCGTTTGGCAAAGCTTTCGCTAATAGCGAGAACCACGATTAAAAACTTATACTATTATAAATTTAGGTGTTAGCAAATACAGTTTAGTAGGTGTCTGTATTTTGGAGGCGAGAAGTTTTGGAGGCGAGAATAACCTTGTAACAAAGTAAAGCGCTATTAGTCTTAACACGTGTATATAATTGCGTAACATAAGCGTAAACCATTTGGCTACTTATTTATGCCGGTATCTATAGACCAGTTGGGCTATAAAAAACTTACTCAGATTATTTTTGAGTGGCAAGCTGCTGACAGGGCATCGCTGTTTGCGTTATTTATAGTCATCGAGGTCGCATTGCATTGGCTATGGTGCTTGTTTGTATGGTTCAAACGAGACACTTATGGTCTATATGTCAACATGGATCTGCTCTATCCAGTCTGGATATGGACGACTGTCATAGGACTGTTCTCGTACTGGATAGTCGGTCATGTTGCGCGCATCAAAACCTTAGATCAGCGCCTGCATCTGTGGCAAATTATTCTGGTCACTATATACACAGTCTACATTGCCATCGCTATCGTCATCATGGGCTATAGCAGTCTGCTTGCTGGAGTATCTCTGGTTGGCGGCGCTATGCTTGGTATGATGCTGATTGAGCAGCGCTACATTTGGCGTGCTTTTTTGGCGCAAACCTTTTTGATATTGTTTGCCGTCTCTTTGCCATATTTTGGTATTGCTTTACCTAATTTGAGCCAGTTGGTTGTGACTTCACTGCCGCCTGAGGTATATCATCAACTGACTTATAATGAGGTGATGACGATCGAGAATGCTATCGCTGCCTCAAACTTCAAAAACAATGATCTAAGATGGGATAGCGTTAGAGAGATTCAGCGCTCTTCAGCGTTTTTTTGGCGCTCAACGCATATGTATTTGGCGCTGCCAAAAGCGATTTTTATCGTTGCGGTGTTTAGAGTGTTGCTGCTTGTTTTATACGCCAGTAAAGATGAGAGCCTAAAACAGGCCAATCAAGACGATTTGACGCATTTAAAGAGTCGCCGTCATGGTCTTGAGATGATGCAACAAGCATTAAGCAAAATGTCTCGCGGACAAAGCTTTAGCATTATCTTACTCGATCTTGATAATTTTAAAGACATTAATGATGAGCAAGGTCATGATGCAGGCGATAGAGTACTGCAAAAAGTATCGGCTATACTGTCAAAGCCTAAATTAGAACTGTCAAAGCCCAAATTAGATGTAGCAGTCAAAGACGCTATCGTTAGCCGCCATGGCGGCGAAGAGTTTTTGGTCGTATTGCCTAACACAGCACATAATAAAGCCATGAGTATCGCCGAGCAATTAAGACAAGATATCGCTCAGCATCCTATCGCCCTTAGTGATAATTTAGAGGCTGTAGAGAGTGTGGATACAGTAGAGTATCTAAATGTCACAGCAAGCTTTGGGGTTTATAGCGTTGACTACGAGGAGCTAACGGCATACAAAATAACGTCTGTAGCCCATACAGATGCTGTCTCATTACCGAATGATATCTGCCAATACTTTATCAGTATAGCGGATAAAGCTTTGTATAAAGCCAAGCATCTAGGCCGTAATCAAGTGGTTAGCGCCAACGAGTTACTGGTGCAAGGCGCTATTACCAAAAAGCGTTACTGCAAATAGTATCAGGCAGTAAAAAAGCCTTATTCACGCCATTTGTAAGTTCTGAACGACACTTGCCAGCACGCTAGTGGCAAAACTACCTGTCGTCAAAGTAAAGCTGAGCACTAATGTCTGCTCACTACTATCTTGCTGCTCTTGCCACTCCCAACGCATCGCTTCAATCGGTAATCGCAATGCTCGCCGCTGCGCTTTGATGCCTCGCAGCTCTAAACCTTTTGCTAGCTCTGTTAATAATAGATTATTCTCTATGACATCAGCTTCAAGCTGGGCGGCTAACCCGCTGACCTTATCGTTAGATGTGCCCCACAAGACGCCCGTTGGATGAATGTCGGCGCTGGCAAGGCGCTCGCGTAATGTATCTTCTATGCTATCGCTAGCAAATATCGACCCTGAGCCATCGAGGTTAAATACCTCGCCATCTAGTCCCGTATTCCAACTGCCATCACGCACTCTTGCAGCCAATATCTCATTGAAAATTAAACTACGCGCCGCTGACAACTCCATCGAGTTTTGCTCGCGCGGTGCACGTTTACGTTTGCTCTTTTTGGGCGTAGCTCGATGCTCTGGTATGGAGCGCGCAAACAGTGCTAAGGCTTCTTTAATATTGTTGCCTTGCCAGCCAAAACGCTGTGGACCAAAATAATTAGGCACACCGCTTTTGCTAATAGTCGCTAGATGCTGTTCTACAGACGACTTATCGTCATCCTTCAATTCAATATCTTGCAAAGTAATATCTCGCAAGGTAATGATAAATTGATTGGCCCTGTGCGTCCCGCGATTAAGCTTTTTGTTATGCCAATGCTGGGCGAGGATAGTGATTGATTCTTCATCGCGAATATCTGCAGGTGCAAACTTGGACCCTGGCATTTGCCGCACAGGTATACGCAAACTAAACCACTGCGTCGTCAGTGCATGACGGTCCTTGAGACCTGAATACCCGACATCGCGCAGTGGAATATCTGCCCATTCTGATAGGAGTTTTGCCAGATACGCGGTATTTACCCCTGACTTTTGTATATGCAGCCACAAGTGCTCACCCTCTCCTGTGAAGTCGACATCTAATATCTCATTGACGACAAAGTCTGTGTTATAGGACTTATAGGTCGCTTGTCTTATAGGAGGTACGGCAGGCTGCGGCAGGCTAGCAGTATCCGTCGCTTTTGTAAAATCAATATCAAATAAATTATGAGTATTTGTGGTCATAAAAAGGATCTTTTAAAGAAGTGATTTAAGTATAAAAATGTAAAGGTTACTATTTCTAACTATATCTGAACGATCATAGGCTGACGCTTTTAGCTTTTATCTTCTAGATTAGTGCTTTGGGAACGTTTGTGTGAATAGTCAAAAGTTACGTTTTGCAACGCAGTAAACGCACAAATAAACAGCGTGTGGACATGGGTCTTGCTACTATCGATAAATCAATACTATTTAATCACGTTTTGATGTGCTGTGTTTTAATTTGATATGACCTAAAAGCTGTAGACGCAAGCATTATTTTTTGAATAACAACCGTTAAGGATAACTTATGAGCAACGCTATGATTAACACCGTTACCATCGACAAAGCCGATATTCCAAATGGTGGCATGAAGTCCTACAAGCAAGACGATGATAGTATCATTTTAATCACTCGTGATGATGATGAGTTTAGCGCCTTTGATGGTAAATGTCCGCATGCGGGTGCAGATTTGGGCGAGGGTATGCGCTGCGGTGATCGCGTTATCTGTCCATGGCATCATGGTAGCTTTGATAGCCGTGATGGGACGCTGCTTGAGCCTGTGGCTATGCGCGGCTTGACTCAGTATGAACTGACCGATGAGGGCGATAGCCTCACTATCAATACCGCAGCAAAGATGGACAAACGCGTAGAGAATGACAAATTAACTGACACTCATACGATCATTGTTGGCGGCGGCGGAGCCGGCTTTATGACTGCCAATCAGCTGCGTCATACTGGCTACGGCGGCAAAATTACTATCATTAGTAAAGACGACAAAGCGCCCTATAATCGTCCTCTACTATCAAAAGCGTTTTTGGCAGGCAAGATGGATGAGAAATATTTGATGCTGGGCGGCGCAGAATGGGCCAGCAAAAACAATATCGATCTGCGCCTAAAGCAAACGGTGAGCGAAGTGCTCCCTAATGAATGCACTATCGTTGTGACAAACGAGAATGGCGATAGCGAGCAACAAACCGCAGATTTCTTAGTCGTTGCAACAGGCGCTGAACCTAAAATACCACCCTTTAAAGGCGCTGATTTAGACGGCGTCTATACACTGCGCAGTATGGATGATGCCAAGGCAATCAAAGGTGCTACCGACAACAAAAACGTTGTCATCGTCGGTACAGGCTTTATCGGTATGGAGGCTGCTTCTGCATTGGCGCAGGCAGGCGAGACAAAGTCTATCACTGTCGTTGCTCGCGGCGCACGCGTCATGGCAAATATCGTCTCAGAAACGGTGAGTAATGCCCTTGTTAAACTTCATGAAGAAAAAGGTATCAAATTTGCCTTTGGCGCAGGCGTCGATCAAATCAATGGCGACGGCAAAGTTAGTGGCGTTACATTGTCAGATGGTAGTAGTATCGATGCAGATGTTGTCATCTTAGGCACTGGCGTCGCGCCACGTACCGAATTGCTCAATGAGGTTAACGATCCAGACGGCGTACAGGTCGATGATCACTTGCAGTTGCGTGATGGCGTTTATGCGCTCGGTGATATTGCCAAAGCCACCAATCAGATGGGGCGGATGCGTATTGAGCATTGGCGCGTAGCACTGCAACACGGCATCGTAACTGCCGCTGCTATTTTAAATGAAGACAACGTTAACTCACCAGAGGAGCGTATTCCGTTCTTTTGGACGGCGCAGTATGGCAATAGTTTGCGCTATAGCGGACATGCGGCGACGCCCGATCATAATATCTTGTTCGGCTCGCCTGATACGCTAGACTACATCGAGTATTATTTCGATGACGAAGGGGAGAATACGCGTGCCAGCGCTGCAAGCTCCTTAGGACGTGACAAAGAGCTGATTGCCTTCTCTGAACTCTTGCGCCGTGGTCATGCGCCAACGCGCGCGCAGATCAATGCAGGGTTCGATATTATTGAGCAAGCAAAGGTTTTATCGCGCTAGCATTGGCAGAGTTTTGTTACTATAAAGGCTGATCTATTGATTTAGGTCAGCCTTTTTATATATTAAATAGCATATTTTTGTTATACAAAGCGCTTTTTAAATCTTGAGAATACAATGATGACTACTATCAAAAACAAAGAAAAGGTGTTTCTTCGTCAAGCAACGGCCGACGATGTTGGTGCCATTGAGCAATTACTCAACCTGTGCTACCGAAGCACCCAAGGCTGGACGAATGAAGCATCTCTCGTCGGCGGCATACGCATTACTCAAAGCGAGCTTATCCACATCATCAACGATCCAAAACACTACTTTTTTGTATATCCCAAAACGACGATGGGCGAGCGCGATAGCGAAGAGACAGGCGAGCTACTAGGCTGCATTGCAGTTGATATAAAATCAGATAGTGATGTCAACAACAAAGCCTATATTGGCATGTTTGCCGTTCATCCAGAATTACAAGGGTGCGGCGTGGGTCATGTCATCTTAGAAGCCGCCGAGACTTTTGCGACGCGGCATTTACTATCTAGTCATGAGCAAAGGAGCGATCAGCCAAGCCGTCTGACCATGTCAATCTTGAGTCATCGTCCTGAGCTGTTGGCATATTATCAGCGACGCGGCTATCAGTTGAATGGCAATAGTATGCCGTTCCCAGATGATGGTAATAATGGCGAGCCTAAACGGCAAGATTTAGAGCTATTAGAATTAGAAAAATTGGTGAGCAGATAGGGTTATCTTTACTGTCCCCAAAAGTGCCCAAAGGTCATAAACAGCCCAGCGCTTAGTAATACAAAGGCGACAATAAGTAAGCGCTTAAACCAGTGAAAGGCGGGCCGGCGCGTGGCATTGTCATCAGACATAAGGTAGGCAAACAAGCACAGTAAGCTTGCCGCCAATGTCATAATGCCAAGCCCAATAGGTAGGATGTATAGGTAGATCTGCCACACAATCATCTCGCAACTCTTATTATTTAAAGCATCATAACAGTATCAAGATTGTGCTGTCTGTCATAGATTTTAGTACAGGCATAGATTATTAAGTAAACTGGCTTTGGTCTAAAGACAACCGGGGTTAAATCAGCACGCTTGTATTACTCAGAATCATCATGCACCTGTGCTTGGATATAATTCTCTACACCTACCGATTTAATCAAATCCTCTTGTGTATCAAGCCAGTCGTCATACTCCTCATTACCATCCTTAAGAGTAAGCAATAAATGACGTGATACATAGTCTTGATGCGTCTCACACAATGTAATCGCATCAGTAATAATGTCGAATTTTTGTCGCTCTAAACGCAAGTTGCAACTGATAATTTCAGGGACGTCTTCACCGATATAGACTTTGCCTAGTTGTTGTAGATTAGGAAGCCCACCGAGCAAAAAGATACGGGCAATCAGATCATCCGACCACTTCATCTCAGCGATAGATTGTTTGTACAAATGATCGTTTAGAACCTCTAGTCCCCAATGCCTTGCCATACGCGCATGCAAAAAATACTGATTAATCGCTATTAAAGACTGACCAAGCACTTTATTGAGCACTTGAATGACTTCTTTGTCGCCTCTCATGATTCTCTCCTTTAGTGTGATACTAAATCTGGCGATACTTCAGCCATTTGGCTCTGCAAGTAGTTAGGCAGACTTATCATATCAATAAGACGCAGCTGCTGCTCAAGCCAATGAGCATGATCTTCTTCAGTGTCTTTGAGCTGCTGGGTCAAGATATTGCGAGTGACGTAATCTTGTTCCTCTTCACATAGCGCAATGCCTGATTTGAGATCTTTTTGCACTGCATATTCAAGATCCAGATCAAGCTGTAGCATTTCAGGAACTGCGGTACCGACTTGAATCTCATTAACGCTCATTTTAGGGATGCCGCCTAGCATCAAAATACGGCGAATGATCGCCTGTGCATGCAAGGTCTCATCTTCCATTTCGTGATGAATACGGTCATACAATTTGCCGTAGTGCCACTCAGCATACATCTCAGAGTGAATAAAATACTGGTCACGAGCGGCCAGCTCACCGCCCAATAAAAAGTTTAAATAATCGATAACTTTTTGACTACCTTTCATAATATATACTCACTAAAAATTTGATTAGTAGGGCGTGTACAGCAGACCTAAGTCAAGGATAGCAGACAGGATCTTGATAGTAATTGTACTTGATAGTAATAGTAACAGACATTTGCAGTAGAATAAAAATAGAAAATAGCATGCACAAACTCTAGTGCAAGATAAGCATCATAAAGATAATAGACTAGGCTAAGCGTGCTTGATAATGGAGAGGTAGGTTGATAGGCTAACTATTCATGTACTAACTGAGAGCTAAACAGCATAAGCAAGAACGTCAAGCTTGGCGTGATGCTCATCAATATAATCATTGACCATAGGCTCGCAGCAGCCGCAGCAAGTAGCGACATCTAGCGTCTCTTTGAGACCATCAAGTGTATCGATACCAGAGCTGATTGCCGCCTGAATTTGCTTTTCTTTAACGCTATTGCAGATACATACGTACATATAACTATTCCTAAATCTTCTGACAATTTACTTGTCATGAATAAGAATGACGATTTAATAGCACATATAGTAACGATAATTGTTATCATTTGCAATAGCTTTTACAGTGACAAAGTTTAGAGAGGTTAGCTTTAAATCTAAGAAATTATGTTTGGTTTTTACTCAGCGTTAGGTATACTTAATTATCGAAGATAAAAGAGCAAGACCATCATGAAAAATGTCAAAAATATAAATGTTAAAAATACAAATATCAGAAACATAGTTGCCATGCTTTTATTAACGCCACTACTTGCTGCTTGCTCAAGTGGACCCTCTGAGAGTGATGTAGAAAATCTTATTGAAGCACAGTATGAGCAGGCGGGCAGCATGATGGATAATGCGATGGCGGGTGCGGGCAATGATGAGATGGCAAGGGCAATGAGCGGGATGATGGCAGGCATGATGCCAACCCTTGAGAGCGTAGATAATGTCAATTGCGACACCATTGAGGGCGACAATACCTATATGTGTACCGCTGATATTACGCAAACGGTTGCGGGTAATAGTCGCACTGACAAAGGAAGCTTCAAGGTGTACCAAGTAAATGATGAGTGGGTTTTGGGGATGTAGACTTTTTACTACTCCATTCAATAAGCCTTAATCATTCTCGCTCAGTCTAGTCACGATTTTCCCTGAACGATAAGCCAGTAAAGAGAGCAAGGTTTCACTCATGCCATGACTATGCTCACTTGCCCCTTGAATAAATATCTTAGGTTTAAAGTTAGCGTTAATCGTTTTCACCCTATAATCGGTGTCTAGCACCAAGCGATCCTCGGTATCGTATACTAAATACTCCTCAAAGTTTTTGACAATATCGGTCGCTATAATCTCGTAACCTGTTGCCAAAAATAAACCGTCAAACTCTATGTTTACCGTTTTATTATCCGTCAACTCTTTAAATATTGCCTGTTTTGAGTCGCTATCTATACCTTTTAATTCATGAAATTGATGCAGCTGGATCTGCTCAGTCCCAATCAGCTTTTGATAATAAAGGCGTTCGTACAAGATGCTAATGAGTTTAGGATCGACGACTGAATAATTAGTATTTCTGTGGTTCTCAATGATGTTTTCTCGAAAGTCATCATCATAAGTCAAAAAGGTCTCAACCGTATCACTATCAAAGATCTCGTTCACAAATTCAGTTTCATCAGCAGGCTTTAGGGCATAGGTTCTAAAATAAAGATCGACTTTGGCATTGGGGTACTCATCTGCCAAATGCATGGTAATCTCAGCAGCGCTTTGACCAGAACCCACCACTATAAATTTATACTCTGCATGTTTATCAGTAAAATCAGTCTCTAAGCTGTACAAAAAATCTTCAGAGTGACTGATCTTGATATCAGGATTGGCACTCATATACTCAGGAATGACTTTGCTGATACCTGCTGCAAGCGAGATGTCTTTGGCGTATATAATCTCCGCCTCTTTAGTGGTGACATTTTGCAAATGTAGCGCTAAGTAGTCTACGACGTCTGAACCTTCGATAAGCACAGGCTCGATCTTTATAACCTTAGTAGCGTATTTGACATAATTTTCAAACTTCTTAGCCGCCCATTGTAGATAGTCGTTATATTCCACTCGCCTTGGGAAAAAGTTTTTGAGATTGGCAAAAGTCTCTAACCGACCATTTTCTGCTAAGTAATTGATAAAGGTAAAAGGGCTGGTGGGATTTCTGAACGTCACTAAATCTTTAAAAAATGAAATCTGCATCTCAGCTTCGGGTATCAGCATACCGCCGTGCCAGACAAAGTCAGGCTTGCTCTCTATAAACATGATTTTTGAGTTGTCATTTAACATATCCTTCTCTGACAGGGCAACAGCCACTGAAAGATTTGCTGGACCAAAACCTATCCCTATAAAATCGTAAATGTGCATAAGTAACCTTGTTTGAGTTTTTATTTTTAGATGTCAACACAGTCTATGGTTGGGTAAGTCGGCAACTAAGATGTGCAACCTTTATTATCTGAAAAGGCAGCGCTAATCTGAACGATTTCAAGCCCTAAAAGACAAGTGAGACAATATCAGCTTTAGGCTTTTAAAAAGGTTACGTTTAGTATTATGTATTTAGTATCAAATACATAGCAAAAGTTTAAATAGTAGACCAAAGGCTTTAACCTAAAATCTAGCCACAAAAAAAGGCTATTCTATCTAAAATAGCCTTTTTACTTGTACACTCTATCAAACTAAAGCTGACTAGCGCCCACTACCTCATTGTCACAAACTCTTCAGAGCCTGTCGGATGAATAGCAACGGTATTATCAAAATCCGCCTTGGTCGCGCCCATCTTGATTGCGACCGCAAAACCTTGAATCATCTCGTCAACGCCATAGCCAATACCATGCAGACCAATCACCTTTTCATCATCGCCTAGGCATACCAGCTTCATCACGCACTTTTGACGATGCTGAGTCACTGCGCTATACATCGAGGTAAAGGTCGAGGTATAGCACTTGATATTATCCTTGCCATGATGATTGATCGCGTCAATCTCAGACAAACCAATCGTACCGATAGCAGGATGAGTAAAAATAACCGTCGGAATGAGATCATAAACCAGATGCTCATCGGTCTTATCATTAAACAAGCGCTCAGATAGCCTGCGACCTGCTGCAATAGCGACCGGCGTCAAATCAACACTGTGCTCGATAATATCGCCAACCGCATAAATGCCGTCAACGTTAGTGTTCTGAAACTTATCGACTTTGATTTTGCCGTTGTCCGTCGTCTCAACCCCTGTGACATCTAAATTGATAGTATCAGTGGAGGGCGCTCGACCAATCGCCCAAATCAGGCAATCTACCGTATCAAGCGTACCGTCTTTGGTACATAACTCTAAGCTGCCATCTTCATTTTTATTGACTTCAGTGAGTGTCGTTTCGGTATGCAATTGAATACCATCTTGCTCCATCTCTATCAGCAAGGTCTCTACGATAGTGTGGTCAAACGAGCGTAGCGGCGAATGCTGACGCACATACAGATGCACCTCCGAACCTAAACTGTTGAGTACGCCTGCAATCTCAACCGCAATATAGCCAGCCCCTGCGATAGCCACGCGTTTGGGCAGATGATTTAATCTAAAGAACCCGTCAGAATCGATACCGTGCTCAGCGCCTGGGATGTCGGGGAAAATAGGATGACCACCGGTCGCAATCAAAATATGGTCAGCGGTAATGTGCTCGCCATTGACTTCGACCGTATTGGTATCGATGAACTTGGCAAAGCCTTTTATGACCTCAACGCCGTTCTTTGCCAAATTATTATCATAAGAGCGATGGATGTTTTGAATATACTGCTGGCGGCTATTGACCAGTTTTTGAAAGTCAAAACCTTTTAACTCGACATCAAAGCCATAATCTGGCGCATACTTCTCAATGGCTTCAGCCACTTGCGCGCCGTACCACATGACCTTTTTGGGTACGCAGCCCCAGTTGACACAAGTGCCGCCTAATTGTTCTGCTTCGATAATGGCGCATTTTTTGCCATAGCTTGCCGCGCGATTGATCGAAGCAATACCGCCGCTACCGCCACCAATGGCGATATAGTCATAATGTTTTGTCATGGTTGAGATCTCTTTAGTTCGTTTTGAGGCAATTTTAGTCTTATTGTTATGGGTACGATTCTGTATCTTACAAGTTGCCGACCATACACCAAGCGTGCTTGATGATACCATGAAGCGTGGATAACTTTAATGAGGAAAACCTATGCATATCGCTATCTTGACTATGACGTTCTCTTTGCCTGGCTGCAGCTCCTTAAAAGAAAAGCGCCAACGTATGGGCGGCTTGCATGCGCGTTTTGGTAATACACCAAGTATTGCCGTATGCGAGAGCGGTGAGCGCGATCGGCACGATGCCAGCGAGTGGACGTTTGTCATCGTCGGACTGACCAAACGTGAGGTTGAGTCGCAGTGTAGTCAGATAGAGGAGAAGATAGAGCGGACGGTAGATGCAAGGGTGATGGATATTGAGCGGGAATTTATTTAAGTGGGGTAGGTGTATCTCCTACCATGCAAGGCACTCAAAACCCTATCAAGCAAAATCAAGACTGATTTCAACACCTAAGTTAGCATTGATATTTACCAATGCATCTAGGCTAAATTTGCTAATTTTGCCTTGTAATAAGTCATTAAGACGAGGTTGAGTAATTCCGCAAAGCTTAGCAATCTCGCTTTGCGTACCTGACATATCTTTAATAATGTTTGTAATATGATGCATAAGTTCAGCACGCAATTTTAGATTAGCGCTTTGAGTAGGCGTATCACAAAGGGCGTCAAATGCAGAGGTATATTTAGTCATCTTTTAAGTCCTGTATAAGCGGTGCGTAGAACGCACCCTACAAGTAACTCAACACTATTTTACAATCCCCGAAGCGCTCGCGTTGCATCGTCAAAAGCCACTTTTGCATCCTCAATCTCACCTGCAAACATCAAAAACAAATGCGGCATGGTCTCATAAATGGTGAGCTGAGTATCTACACCGGCTTCTTCAAGTTTATTCGCATAAGCCACACCTTCATCACGTAGCGGATCAAAGCCGCCGACCATAATAATAGCAGGAGCAACGCCTTCTAAATCACCAAATATCGGCGATACCATCGGGTCTTTGGTATCCGCTTTATCGTCTATGTATTGCTCTTGGAACCAGCGCATCTTTACGCGCTCTAAAAAGAAACCTGTCGCAAATAGCTCATACGATTGATATTCACGGCTCATATCGACCCAAGGCACCCATAACAGTTGCAATTTTGGCGGATGAGCATCGTCTTTGGTTTGCTGCGCGACGACAGCGGCTAAGTTACCACCTGCGCTATCACCACCGACCGCCAGACGCGTCGCATCAACACCAAACTTATCGGCATTATTGGCAACATGACGGAAAGCTGCCAGTCCATCATTGACAGGAGTAGGGAAGGGGTGCTCAGGCGCGAGGCGATAGTCGACTGCGATGACGGTACAATTACCATCTGCCGCCAAATGCTGACAGACTAAATCGTGTGATTCAAGCGAGCCTGCCACATAACCACCACCATGATAAAACACCAAAGCTGACTGATTATTATCTTTGACTTTGCGATGTCGATAACGACGTAGCGTAATGCTATCACCGCCTGATACGTCGAGGGGAAAGTCATCGCTGATGATATCTTTATGATTAGACTGCGCGAGTAATGGCCCTTGTGCATCGATCTGTCTGCGCGTGCTGGCAACGCTCGCTAGGTGATTGGGCGGTGGACCAAATAGCTTTAAGATGACTTGTACGGAGACATCTAAGGTCTGACCGTCGATAACAATGGGATCGCCCGCGATTTTGCGTAGAATGGGCTTGGGTAGGTGGACTATTCTTTTGACGATGATTTTTTGTGCTTTGAATGCGAGTTTTTTTAGCTTTGGGTGGTTTTTTATTTTCATTGAAGATGTCCTTATCTTGATCGATGATAATAAACCGTTACGCCTTGGTTTTATGTCTACAAACCTTACGCAATACGGGTCATTTGCGTAAGATTAGAGTCTTCGATCATCTCCTTTGTCACCTTCATAAAGTTTTGAAAATGCGCGCTTTGTCCATGCTGCTGCATAAGCTCCTTATTTTTCCATACCTCATAAGTGACAAAGTGATTAGGATTGGCATTATCTTGATGGATATTATATTGCATAGCGCCTTGTTCGGCTTGTGATGCCTTTGCCAGCTTGAGTAGCTCAGACTTAAGGCTTTCGGCGTGTTCAGGTTTGGCGGTGATATTGGCTACAAGGGTAATAGCCTGTTTTTCTTGAGTGTTCATAAGTGTTTCCTATGGTTAAATATTATAGTGATTGTAATAAATTCTGAGTTTGACGTTTAAGCTCGGCAATAGCGTTTTTATTTAAAGCATCGGCATGCGGTTGTCCGAACTCGCCTCTGGCCTCGCCGTGCGCGCCATCTTTGATGTCATTATCAAAATATTTACCGGTATCGTCAGCGAACTCATCGGATATGGCAAGCTCTGTTAGGATATTTGCGCCTTTATCTGCTGATGACCAATATTTGCCATAAGCTTCATCGACCATTTTGGTATTCAGTAACGAGCCAGGATTGACCGCGATTACATTGATATCATCGCCAGCGACTTTGTCGGCTAAATCCATACTCCACATCGTAAGTGCCAGCTTGCTTTGCGCATAAGCGTCTTTGTCGTCAAGACGTTCGTTCCCTGCAAAAGCGGGATAGGATATTAGTGCTTGCGCCGCTGAGCTTAGATTAATAATGCGCGCTTGATTAGACTTTTTAAGTAGTGGTAATAAGGCGTTGGTTAACTCATGAGGCGCTAAATAATTGACCACGAAACGCACGTCCAATCCGTTTTTGGTCAAGGGCGATGCGGTGGTATAAATCCCTGCATTATTAATAAGGACATCAAGCTTTGGTAGCTTGTCGCTTACTTCTGCTGCCATGTTACGTACCGCATGTAAATCTGACAAATCAGCCACAAACCCATCAATATTGTCCGCCGCTGCGCTAGTCGCTACTGCTTTGACCTCCATAATAACGCTAGCAAGTTTGTCCGCGTCTCTGCCATGCAAATAGACTTGATGTCCCGCTTTGGCTAAATTTAAAGCGGCAAGTTTGCCAATGCCATCCGTGCTGCCAGTAATTAAAATAGTTTTTGTCATGAGTCATCCTTATATTTTCAGTTATCATTTGAATTTTGGATGTATTCTATTTTATCTGTCGCTATGCTGCTGATTGTAATGAAAGTGTTGTGATTGGAGACGTGGTGTAATTGAGAAGAGGCTTAATAGTGCTTTTAAATGAGGTGATTTGATGGGTGAAAGGACTTTGATAAGAGACGTGGTGTTAGCTCTGGTAGGGTGCGTTCCACGCACCATTCACTATCTCAATTTTAAAGGTGCGTGGAACGCACCCTACGAAAAATTTGAAGAGTATAGTGTCTGTTGGGTGTCGCAAGCTCCACGCCAACCTACGAATTGTATATGGATTTGAGAGTTATTCTGTAGGTTGGTGTCGAGGAACGAGACCCAACGAGTTGGCTTTGATAAATATGAGACAGTTGGGTTTCCTTGGTCAAATCAACCTACGAGATAAAGGCTATAGTTAATATGATTAGGAAAGATTTTCTGTCAAATCATTAGTGCTTTTTAACCACATTCTAATAGGAACTTCACTTCCTGAGCTTTCTTCTATTTTCTCGTTTAAAAGCTCTAGTATCCACCTCCTTACTTCCTCCTTCTTACCTTGAACTTCGTTAAGTACAGGATGTAGTAAAATAGAGTGAATAAATTGTCTGCGATAACTTTCATCTTCAATCTTTACCCAAATTACTTCTTTCAAAATGTTTTTATCAATTGATGCAAGGGTATCTTTATTATCATCGTTCGATATCCTATCTTCATAATATCTTAAAAAAATAGAAGAAATAACATTAGAACTAATATTGATAGGTTGATAGTTCTCTATATTCTCAACAACACAGTCATAGAATCGTTCGTAAGGCTCTACACCGAAGCGATACCAACTTCCAACAGATGGTTTTGACTGTGCCATACTTGTTTCTCGTTTAATAAATTGCTTAACATGATTCTCTAACTGTTGCGTTAAATCTTTTCTATTACAACTGTCAAAAATATCACAGTAAAAGCTAATATTATTTAATTCAGATTTTTGAATTTTGATACAGGCTGAATAGTATAAGCGCTCACAGAATTTAGGCTGAAGTTTCAAGCTATGAAATTCATTTATAACTTCTCTATGGAATAATTCATCTTGAAGTTTTTTCTCCGATAGAATGTCATCTGCTACCAATTCTTGTATAGAATTTTTAGATATATCATGTTCGGTAAGCATAGATATAATATGCATAGTCCAATCGTCAAAGAAGAATAAAGGATAAAATGGCTCTATGTACTTTCTAAAAGCTTTAAACTCTTTACTCTGCTTTAAGAAGCTATCGTCAGACACTATTATAAACTCGCCATTCTGATCACGGAATAAGTCTAATGTAGCTTTAAAAGTAGGCTTATCACCACTTTCTTCACCTTGTAAAGGTATTTCGGGTTGGAACTCATCTATCCAACGAATAACTAAAAGATTTTTAAGTATGTAATCTCTACTAGTGTTGCTTAGTGAATCGACGGAGTTAATAATCTGTTGATAGCTGATAAATACCTTATTATAAAACCTTAAATTTTTTATCCTTAGTGTACGATAAAATAGCTGCATAACATCTAGTGCGAGTTTATCCTTAATGAAAGTCTTTAATATATCTGAGTTATCATCAAGAATAAGAACTTCATCGAATACTTTTTCTTTATATTCTTGAAATTGCTCGTTCGCCTTAGCTTCATGTAAGATCACAATAATTTGACAATCTTTCTCTAGTTTCAAGTCGTTGATTAGGCCCATAACATCTTTGATCGGCAAATTATCTGAAATTCTTTCTATATCATCAATACAAATAACAGTTTTTGAAACTAGGTTAGAGAGCGTACTTGTTATCAAGCTTTTGCCTATATTTAAACTAAGGCCTTTACCTTGTATCTTAGACAAATCAACAGTATCTAAAGCTTTATTAAATAATGATTTAGCTCCTTGCAACCTGTCTTCCAGCTCATTGATTGCATGAGTTTTGACAGCAATTTCATATTTTAAAGAATCTAGTGAGTCAATACCAAATAAAGATACATAGGCATACTTTCGCAATTTAAATTGATTAATATTCTTCTGTTTAAAATTTTTCCAAAGATATGTCTTACCAATGCCCCATTCACCAGTTAAAGCAATAGCTAATGAATTATTATGTTCGATAAGCTCTAAAAGTTTCTTCTCAAGATTTACTACATTTGCCATTACTCATTACCTTACAGATGTTCTTAAAATAACATTAATATTAACACTAAAATAAAAACACCACACACTAAAAAAGGCCACCCCAAAAGAGCAGCCTTCAAATCAAAACCAAACGATCAACCTACTAACTCGCCTCAGACATCGCCTGCTTTAGCATCGGTTTCAAGAACTCACCCGTATACGAGCCTTTCACTTCCGCCACTTCCTCAGGCGTCCCTTCCGCGATAATCAATCCACCACCTTTACCACCTTCAGGGCCAAGATCGATGACCCAATCGGCAGTTTTAATGACATCTAAGTTATGCTCGATGACCACGATGGTATTGCCTTTATCACGTAGCGCATGCAGGATATGCAGCAGCTTATCAATATCATGGAAATGCAAACCAGTGGTCGGCTCATCCAAGATATACAGCGTTTGCCCCGTATCGCGTTTGGCAAGCTCACGTGCTAATTTCACTCGCTGCGCCTCACCACCAGATAACGTCGGCGCGGATTGACCGAGGCGAATGTAGCTGAGACCCACATCCATTAGCGCTTGCAAGCGACGATAGATCGCTGGTATGGCTGAGAAGAACTCAGTGGCATCTTCTACCGTCATATCGAGGACGTCCGCGATGGTTTTACCTTTATAGTGAATCTCGAGCGTTTCGCGGTTATAGCGCTTGCCTTCACAGGTATCACACGGCACATACATATCCGGTAAGAAATGCATCTCAACTTTGATGAGACCATCGCCCTGACACATCTCACAACGTCCGCCTTTGACGTTGAAGCTAAAGCGACCCGCTTTATAACCCCGAGCACGCGCCTCTTGCGTTTGCGCAAACATCTCACGTACGGGCGTAAACACGCCAGTATACGTCGCTGGATTGGAGCGCGGGGTACGACCGATAGGGCTTTGATCGATATCGACCATTTTGTCCAGATGCTCAAGACCGCTGATACTCTCGTGCTTATCCGCGATAAGCGTTGAGGCATTATTCAATTGTGTCGCTGCCAATGGCATAAGGGTGCGGTTAATTAGCGTTGATTTACCAGAACCTGATACCCCTGTGATACAAGTCATAATACCAACAGGCAGACTCAAATCTACGTCGTGTAGGTTATTGCCGGATGCGCCTTTTAACTCAATGCTCATGGGTAATTTTTTGGGTTTGGCTTTGCCTTTCGCTTCTACTTCTATGGTTTTGGCTTTGTGGCGTATAGTTGGAATCTCGATTTTCTTCTTACCCGACATATATTGTCCCGTCAGCGATTCCTTGTTCGCCATAATGTCTTTGACGGTACCTTGGGCGATGATATGACCGCCATGTACGCCTGCGCCGACACCGATATCGATAACGTGATCCGCTTGGCGAATCGCATCTTCATCATGCTCTACAACGAGGACGGTATTACCCAAATCACGCAAGCGTGTTAGCGTTTTTAATAAGCGATCATTATCACGCTGATGCAAACCAATGGAGGGTTCATCAAGGACATACATCACGCCCATCAGACCTGCGCCAATCTGACTAGCCAAACGAATACGCTGCGCTTCGCCGCCCGATAGGGTTTCGGCAGAGCGGGCAAGGGTGAGATAATCAAGGCCAACGCTGACCAAAAAGTTGAGACGCTCATTAATCTCTTTGAAGATTTTTTCCGCAACTTCCCCTTTATGCCCGCTCAGTTTAAGCGTTTTATAATAGTCAGCGGCATCACCAATAGACAGCTTAACGATTTCGGCGATGGTTTGATCATCAACGCGCACGTTACGTGAGATCTCGTTCAGGCGCGCACCATCACAGACGTTACAGGTCGTATCGGCAAGATATTTGGCGAGCTCATCACGCACCAAGTTGCTTTGCGTTTTGGCATAACGGCGCTCAAGGTACGGTAGTACCCCTTCAAAAGGAATGGTCTTATTGGTTTTGCGTCCGCGCTCATCGGTAAAGTTAAAGGTCAACTTTTCTTTACCAGAGCCATGCATGATAAGGTCTTGCTGCTGTTTGGATAAATCCTGCCACGGCGTATCCATATCGATTTTAAAATGTTTGCACACTGTGCTAAGCAAGCCAAAATAGTACGAGTGACGCTTGTCCCAACCATTGATTGCGCCTTGATTGAGTGTTTTATCAATGTGGGTAATGAGTTTTTCAGCCGCGAAATACTGACGTTTACCCAAACCATCACAGCTAGGACACGCGCCGTATGGATTGTTAAAACTAAACATACGCGGCTCAAGCTCAGAGACGGCGCGGTCACAGACTGGGCAAGAGTGCTTGGCGGACATGACTTGGTTCTGATCACCGCCTTCTTTTGGATTGCCATCCATAAAGTGTAGGGTGACCAGACCTTGACCTAAACGTAATGCGGTCTCCAAACTTTCGGCGACGCGGTTACCCAAGTCATCGCGCACTTTAAAGCGGTCAACGACCACCTCTATCGTATGTTTTTTCTTCTTATCGAGCGTCGGTAATTCATCGGTGTCATAGACATGACCATCGACGCGTACGCGTACAAACCCTTGTCCAATGAGCTGCTCTAGCAAAACGGTGTGCTCGCCTTTACGCTCACGAATCACAGGCGCGAGGATCATAATCTTGGTATCAGCTGGCAAGGCCATCACTTGATCGACCATCTCAGTGACCGACTGCGCGACCATCGGCTCATTGTGCTCAGGGCAAAACGGCGTGCCGATACGGGCGTACAATAAACGCAAGTAGTCATAAATCTCAGTAATCGTACCCACTGTTGAGCGCGGGTTATGGTTGGTTGATTTTTGCTCAATCGCAATCGCAGGAGACAAGCCTTCGATACTATCAACTTCAGGCTTCTCCATCTGTGATAAGAACTGGCGCGCGTACGCTGATAAGCTCTCGACGTATCGGCGTTGCCCTTCAGCATACAAGGTGTCAAAGGCGAGTGATGATTTACCAGAACCTGATAAACCTGTGATCACGACGAACTTATCGCGTGGGATATCAAGATCAATGTTTTTTAGATTATGAGTACGAGCGCCGCGTATTGCGATATGGTCATGTGCCATTATAGATAGGTTTCCTATGGGCTAAGAGCGTTATAAAGAGATAAGCTAAAAATAAAGCAAAGATTAAAATACAAGTAAGTTTTGAGAATAAGGATTTTTAGATAAAGCGTTAAAGGTTATAAACAGTCAATTATCATAACGGGATGGCTTTGAGGTGTTGTTATTCATTGGTATGTATTTATTAAAGATCACTGTTAAACGTAACTATTAAACCTAAATAATGCCAAAAACGCACCCGTTGATGACGTCAGTTGTGCTGTTCTATATTGTCATGACACAGGCATTATTCAAGGTTTCGCTGTACTCCGATCGCTTTGAATCATAAAACTGCGGCGTCATCAAAAGTAGCCGAGTAAAAAGCCAGTGCTTTGGGTCAAAGTGGCAAAAGTTTCGGCAAGCTGACGGCGAATGTCTTATACTAGGGGGCTTGATTTGTCGCGAATACTGACTCGTACAAGGTCACTTCTCTTGTGCAATGAGTCTTGATAGTCAGTCGCTATTGGATATCCCTGTGAGGCAAGTATGAACAGCGTAGAAAAACGGGCAATCTTTGGGGTTGGTGGTATCTTTGCCCTGCGCATGATTGGTCTGTTTATGATCGTGCCAGTGTTTTCGGTCTACGGCGATAATTACGCGCATGCCACGCCATTTTTGATCGGTTTGGCGGTCGGTATCTATGGGCTAGGTCAGGCGATATTTCAGATACCCATGAGCCTTGCCGCTGATAAATTCCCGCGTAAGCCGATTATTATGCTCGGCCTAGTCTTGTTCGCACTAGGTGGTATCATCGCCGCCAATGCGACTGATATCTACGAGGTTATCATCGGGCGCGCGCTGGCAGGGAGCGGCGCGGTGTCGGCGGTACTTATGGCGCTACTGGCTGATGTCACGCGTGAGGAGATGCGCACCAAAGCGATGGCGACCATGGGCTTGACCATTGCGACCTCTATTATGCTCGCTTTTGCTTTTGGACCGCTACTGGTCGGCTCGCTAGGTATCTCTGGTCTGTTTTGGCTGACCTCAGGGTTTGCGATTTTAGCGATGTTGCTATTGTTCGTCGTACCTACGCCGATGCGCGTCCTCAAGCACAATCTGGATAATAAATCGATCGGTGAGCAGCTCGCTACCGTGCTCAAAGTTGGTGATTTGAACCGTTTGCACATCGGTATTTTTGCCTTGCATTTAACCATGACAGCGATATTCGTGATTTTGCCGCATCAACTCTCTGAGGTCATGGGACTCTCTGTCCGTCAGCAAGGTTTGGTCTACTTGCCGCTGTTATTTATTGGTTTTGCCGTTGCCATTCCCTTTATTATTATCGCTGAAAAAAAGCGCAAAATGCGTCAGGTGTTTTTGGGGGCGATGGCGCTCATGACGGTATCATTAGTATTGTTGGCCATAGGTAGCCAAGTTGGTGTTGGTATTATCTTGGGGCTTTTGCTGTACTTTATGGGCTTTAATTTACTAGAGGCGACCATTCCGTCATGGATATCTAAACGCGCACCTGTCGCTAATAAAGCCACGGCGATGGGGCTAAACTCCTCCAGCCAGTTCTTTGGGGCTTTTGTTGGTGGGGCGATGGGTGGTCTGCTGTTGACCCAATCCAATCTACTAGCATGGGGTATCTTGGCTGTCATTATGGGCGCAGCACTATTGCTTATCATACCGATATCTGACCCGCCTTATCTATCGAGTACCACTGTTACTATCCCCAAAAATATCGATATTCAGCACTGGTCACAACAAGTGATGGCAGTTGAAGGCGTTGATGAATTAGTGGTCATGGCAAAGGAGCAAGTCGCTTATCTAAAGCTCGATAAGACGCAGCTGACCGACTCCTCAAAAGCGCAATTAGCAGATTTGGCGCAAAGTCCGTTAAATATTTAGAAGCTGATTTAATCTCAACTATCTAAATTTTTTGGCGTAGGCTGGGTCAAAAACTGAGCCTACAGCAGTAGTTCACGCCAAGTCGAGAGTAAGGTATGATATAAAATATGTCGTAAATACTAAGATCAGATTAAGATTAACGTATCTTTAATAGTGGCAGTGCTATTTTTAAACGATTGTCTTTCAAAAGGAATTAATATGAATAATCTCTTTGTTAAATCTATATGCAAGATTGCAATACCTTTTGGACTATCAACAGCGCTATTACTCTCAGGCTGCGCCACGCAAAACATTCAAACCTACCAAAACGTCAAACCGACGCTGGATATGCATGAGTTTTTCTTAGGTCAAATCGATGGTTATGGCATGTTTCAAGGGCGTAGCGGTGAGGTCAAAAAACGCTTTTATGTCGATATTGATGCCACCCACGAAGGCGATGATGTCATCGTCTTAAACGAAAAATTCAATTGGGCAGACGGCACTAAATCGCAACGGATTTGGCGACTGACCGAGCAAGCTGATGGTCGATGGACGGGTACGGCAGGCGATGTGATAGGGCAGGCCAAAGGCGAGGTCGCAGGCAATGCTTTTCATTGGCAGTATGTGCTTGATTTACCAGTCGATGACAAAACCTATCACGTCAACTTTGATGATTGGATGTATTTAATCAGTGATGACGTGATGCTCAATCGCGCGGTCATGAGCAAATTTGGCGTAGAATTAGGTAGCGTGACGTTGAGTATGCAGCGCAGAGATACCAATAAATAGAAAGATAAATAAAGGGGTTTGGTTAACTATTAACCATTTAATTTGTCACGACATTCATTGTCGTAACTTAAGAGTTAGCCCTAGATATTTAGACAAAAATTGGTTAAAGTAAACTTGTATTATCAGTTATGATTATTTGCTAATTGATTAAATTATTCATAAATAAAAGGACGGTACTATGCGCGGAGTTAACAAAGTTATCATCATCGGTAATCTTGGAGCAGATCCTGAAGCACGTCAATTTAATAATGGCGGCAGCGTGACCAATATTTCGGTGGCAACCTCTGAGCAGTGGACAGATAAGCAAAGCGGCGAAAAGAGAGAAGCGACAGAATGGCATCGCGTGTCTTTATTTAATCGTTTAGGTGAGATTGCTGCGCAGTATCTACGTAAAGGTAGTAAGGTTTATATTGAAGGCAGTTTGCGCACGCGTAAATATCAAGATCCAAACGGTCAAGATCGTTATATTACTGAGATTCGCGCAGAGCAAATGCAAATGCTTGATGGTGCAACAGGCGGTCAGGGTAGCAATGATAGCTATGGCAATCAGGGTAATCAAAACAACTTTGCTCAGCCCCAAGGCAGCTACAACCAAGGCGGTGGCCAAGCTATCGCACAAGGTAGCAATCAGAACACCTTTAACAACAATCAGCAAGCCAGCCCGCAACAGAACAGTTTTTCATCTAATGCAAGCTCAGCGCCCAAATCTAATGCCATGCCTGATGGCCCAGTAGATGATGATATTCCGTTCTAAATCTTATAAGAGATAGCTTTTTAACTTAGCTAAAAAGCATATCAATACTTAAGTACCTTATTATAAAAAGTCCACAAGCGTGGACTTTTTTATTGATCTATAAAAAGTTCAGCTCTGTATGTTTGAGCTTCGATTAATAATTTTTATAAGTATAAATATAAACTTCTGTTTATTTTGAATAGAAATACTTTGAATATCATTTTAAATATAAAATAGTATTATTAATATTTTATTACCTATGTTTAATAAAAATTATGTTAATGTGCTTAATTAATAATACGGCTGTTTATAAATGCAGGTTTTAAATCATTACATTTAACGTATTATTAGCCTTTTATTTTTGATTTGATATTGATAATCAAATCTATCACTGTTCAGAACGAGGTCGTTATGAGTAAGAATAATGCTATTGATTTAGACAGTTTAGACGTTGATGAGCTACGCGCTATCACTGAGAATGCGCAGCAACTTATCGCTCAAAAGCAGCATCAGCGTTTGTATGACGCCTACACGCAGTTTGAAAAAATCGCTGAAGAGAGCAATAGTACGATTGAAGAGATATTAGAAGCGGGCGAGAAGCTGGCTAAAAAACGCAATATTAAATATCGTAATACCGAAAACAGCGATGAGACTTGGACAGGTCGTGGTCGTAAGCCCACTTGGCTTGTTGACGCTTTAGCTGACGGTCAAAGTCTTGAGAGTTTTGCTGTTTAATTGATGGATGTGATTCATCATGAGCTGATCACTTTATAGATAAGAATTCTTTTATCTTGTAAGCGAGAATTAAAAGCCAGTATCTTTGCCGCTATTATTAGCGCAAAAGATACTGGCTTTTTTTCTGTCATCTATAGGGCATTGTTTGTTATGATAATGACGTTTTTGTCTATTATAAGAGTCAGTTATCAGTGTCACCATCCTCTACCTCGTCTCATAAGCGTCTCCGTAAGCTTTGGTGGCTTGTCGGGCTGGTTTTGTTTGTGTTTTTTGCGCTGCTACAGATGCCAGCGGCGTGGGTGATTCAAAAATATGCGCCAAATAACAACCATGTCCAACACGTTTCGGGTAACTTGTGGCAAGGCTCAGCCATTTGGCAAATGCCAGCACCTAGTGCGCCACTGACAGGTACGGCCAGTTGGTCATGGCAACCGTGGCAGCTATTCTTGGGTAAAATCGGCGCTGACGTCGAGATTGCTACGGGTCAGACGCGCCTGCAAGGACAAGTCAAAGTGAGTCGCAGCGCTTGGCAAGTGGATGACATGAGTGGCAAGATAGCGCCTGAGACGCTAACTAGTGTGGTCGATTGGCAACTGCCTAATACGCCTATACAAGTCAATAATGTCTCTTTGCAGCGCCGATCAGGCTCAGATGAGCAGGTTGCAGGATTTACGCAAGCGGACGGTCAATTGACTTGGGTAGGCGGTGAGGTCGGATATCCAAGTGGCGGAAAAGTGTTTTATATCACGATGCCAGCTATGCGTGCCCAGCTTAGCCAAGAGCAAAAAAGCGATAAAAATATGCTGCATATCAATCTGCTTAACAACCAAGACAAGCGCTTGGGCGACTTGTACATTGATAGCGACAATATGGTGGATGTGAGCCTAACTCAGCGGCTTTTGGAGAATATGCCAGAATACCAAGGTCAAGCGCCGCAAGATACCTCAGTCGTTAGCGTACGCCAGCCTTTATTCTCTGGAGTGTCAAACTCAGCAAGTGCAGGAGCGCCTTGATGATAAGTGCCCGCGATCGCCTTAAACCTGCTATAGATATTCTGAACCGCTTCTCAGGATGGCTTTTATTATTAGCGATTATATGGCTGAGCTGGACAGTGGCGCGGTTATTATGGTTATTACTAGCCGCGCCAACAGTACCTGCCTTGCCATTAGCGACTTTGCAGAATAATACCTCAATGGACGCAGGCGATAACAGCTTATTTGCTATCTTTGCAGACCCAACGCCTGTTGCTGCTGCTACGTTGCCGCCGCCTAATATTATTCTTAAAGGCGTGCTATTGGCCGTGCCTAATAGCGCCTCGTCAGCACTGCTCGATGTCAATGGTGAGGTCAAAAACTACCGTATCGGTGACGAGCTACAAGAGAGCGGTTATACGCTAATCGCTGTTGATTGGGACTCAGTGATTATCTCAGATCGCAGCGATCAGCAAACCATCATTAATATGCCTGATCGCTTAGCACTTGACCAGAGCGAGATGATCGCTGATGGTATGAGCAATCAGCGTTTGCCTACGAGTGATGCATTAGCGCTACCACAAGCAGTCGCGCCCATTGATACAGGTCTTGATCCATCTGCTAGCACTAATAACGCTGACGAGAGCCCGCAGTCTGCTATTAGTGAGGCGGTGACCGCCCTGCAAGAGAATCCTGCCAGCTATTTGAGCCGTATGGGCGTTATGGCATCAGGAGAGGGTTATCAAGTGACTGCTGCTATGCCATCGAGCCTGCGCAATCGTTTGGGGCTTGAGCCTGGCGATAAAGTATTAAGCGTTAACGGTCAAAACGTCGGTAATAATCCTGGTCAAGACTCTAGCCTATTGCAACAAGTGCAGCAATCAGGCGAGGCGCAAATAGAGGTTCAGCGCGGCGATCAGGTCATCACGATTCGTCAGCAGTTTTAATGTTATATATCAAAGGTAGTCACAACGCTGAGTCATTGTTATTCTCAGTATTACAGGCGCATTTTAGCTTATACTTGGCACCATCACAGTAGGTATTGATCATCATGGTAAGTTTGCATAAATTTTCAGTCACGCCCCTGCGCCTCTCATTGCAGCGCTTAATGGGCCTTTGTCGTCCGCTATGCTTAGCACTGCCGCTGTGGATGGCGAGTATGGGGGTCGCTCATAGCGAAAGCTGGAAAGTTAATTTGCAAGACGCTGATATCAAAGCCTTTATCAACGAAGTGGCAACGATTACCAATCAAAACTTTGTCTTAGATCCACGTATCAATGGTAACGTAACGGTCATATCGAACCGTGCACTCTCGCGCGATGAGATTTATCAGTTGTTTTTAAGCGTCATGCAGGTTAATGGCATTGCGGCTATTGATTCAGGGACGACCACCAAACTGGTGCCAGATAATGTCGCCAAACAGTCTGGCGTTGCAGTGGATCTACGCGGCGATAGCGTGGGCGAAGCCTTGGCGACGCGAGTGATTTATTTAACCAACACCCAAGCCGCTGAAGTGCTCGGCGTCATCCGTCCCCTTATGCCGCAGTCTGCCCATGCCGCAGCCGTTCCCGGCGTCAATGCCCTAGTCTTATCCGATCGCGCCGATAGTTTAAACCAGCTTACCGCTCTTATCCGTGATTTAGATAGCAATGTTAATGATAGCTTACAGGTGATACCACTGCGTCACGTGGATGCTGAGCGTATGATGGAATTAATTAGCGCTTTGGTCGCAAGTGCTGGTAGCGGACAAGCACAAGGTGGTAACCAGCTCAAAGTGATCGCCGATTCGGCAAGTGATCGGCTGCTTGTGAAGGGTAGTCCCGAGATGATCGCCAAAGTACAAGTGATGGTCAACCAGTTGGATACCACCCCGACGCGTAGGCTAAGCGGTTTGCGTGTGTTTCGCCTCAAGTATGCCAGCGCAACTCACATCGCTGACATGCTGCGCGGCTTGCTTGCCAATCAGTCTATCAATAGTGCAGGCGCCGTATCGACCTTAGAGCCTGCATCACTCACCGATGCCAGCGGCGCTAGTACCGCTATTAATAGTGGAGCCAGTCAGGCGCTCGAAAATAATAATAGCTCGATTGTACCAGCGGCTAGTGGCTCTACGGCACAATCTGGTAGGAAATTTAGTATTATTGCAGATGAAACCCAAAACGCGGTCATTGTAAATGCCGATCCTGAGCTCATGTTTGAGATCGAAGAGGCGGTGGACCAGCTCGATAATCGCCGTGCGCAAGTGCTGATTCAAGCGGCTATCGTTGAGATATCAGGAGATGATGCGACCCAGCTTGGTGTTCAATGGGCGCTAGGTAATGCCAACAGCGGCTATGGCGTCGTCAACTTCAATAACGTAGGCGCTAGTGCTACCTCTATTGCGGCGGCGGCTTTGGCAGGCGGCGGCGCAGCTGGCGCGGCAGGTATTAGCGCTGCTGCTAGCTCAATCGTTGGTGCTTTGGTTGGTATTGGTGATAGTCGCAAGGACAGTAATGGTAATACTGAATTTTATGGGGCTATCTTGCAAGCTTTGGACAGATCGACCAGTGCCAATCTGTTGTCCATGCCTTCTATCTTAACCCTAGATAACGAAAAGGCCAGTATTTTGGTGGGTCAAAACGTGCCTTTTGTCACAGGCTCCTTTACCACTAGCGGTAACTCCTCAACCAATCCGTTTCAGACCATTGACCGTCAAGATATCGGTATCAACCTAAACGTCATTCCCCATATCGGTGAAAACGGCACAGTGCGTTTGGAAGTCTCGCAAGAGGTCTCGTCAGTTGTGCCCGGTAGCGTTGGAAATGCCAACGGCATTATTACCAATAAGAGCCTCATCAATACCACTATCTTGGCTGATGATCAACAGACCATTGCTTTGGGTGGCCTGATGCGAGATAACAGCACCACCAGTCAACAAAAAGTTCCTGGACTTGGCAACGTGCCTATTATCGGACGTCTATTTCGCTCTGATAATGACAGCACGCAAAAGAGCAATTTGATTATCTTTTTGCAACCCACTATCTTGCGTGATGGCGGCGCGGTGGCGAGCGTGACTGAGCGCAAATACAATCAGATGCGCGTGCTGCAATTGGTCATCGACAAAAACGGCACGATCAAGCAGTTACCTCTGAGTGGCACCCAAGGTTGGAGTGGTGAGGTGAGTGCAGATTACGAGCTTATGAATCTCAACCCTTTGATTCCTAAACGTGACCAAACGCCGCAGCCTGCGCCCTCAGGCTTTACGCGAGTCGATAGTCCAAGTGCCAGTAGCGGCGTGACGACTTATCCTTTAAACCGTTGATACCTTATTAAGTGACTGGTTAAGCGAAATGGTTCATCAAACTAAGGAGCGTAAGATGACTGCAAAAAAATGGATAGCTTTAACAGCAGTAGGTGCCGCTTTACTATTACTACCAAGACGCAGTAGCCGTCAGCTACCAGCGCACAGAGCGCATAGCACGAATGACGAGTCAAAAAATCTGACTGCTCACAAAAAGAGTGAGGATCATCCAAGTTCTTCTAAGATATAAAATGGAAGTTCAAGCAGATATGCTTTTCTTTAAAGGCAATTTTTAAGAGGGAGTTTTTAGACAATCAGAAACTATTCAACATTATTTGATACATAAAGCTAATATTCAATCTACCTCTATTTAATTTGCTATGCTAATATTTTAACTCCTCAATTCTAGCGGTCGCTCCTATGAATGCCCAGCACTTTGCCCGCGCCCATCCTATACTGATGTCGATAGCTTTTGCACTGCTGTGCATGACTCTGCTTGGGTGTAAGCCAAAGCCGCAGTCTATGTTTGAGCGGCAGGCAGAGGGGGAGTCCGCGCAAGAGATTGGCGCTACTATTAATGATGCGTCAGATACCAAAGTAGCTATAGTCGATGACGCCCGTCCCACTACCAGTAAGAACTTGGCGACTTCAAACATTGAGATTATCAAGCAGCAGGCCCTCGCGCGCCAGCCCAATTGCGACATCAAACCCTGTCAGTACTTTGAGCTTAACATTGTAGATTTTTCGCCCAAGCAGCCGTGGCTCACTAGTATTATGTGGCAAACCATCGCTCATGTTCTCGCGCCTGAGATGCCGCTGGCAAGCCAAGATGAGGCAGCCAAAAAAATTATTTTGATGCTGCTTAACCAAATTGAGTATGGTGAGGGCACGGTGAGCACGCTACCTATGTATCAACGTATCGATACCGAAGTGGTATTCAATCCTGTCTCTGACCTAGCTAATATAGATAGTACGCCCACAGGTTATCTGGCTATTCGCTCAAGTGTGTCCAAGGACGATAGCCATGAGCAATTTAATTACATCATGCTCGATATGCAAAAAAAATTACAGCTAAATATCGAAGATATTTTATTGCCTGAGGCGACGCCTGATGAATTACTCGCGACTTTTCAAACCGCTAAAAAAGACTGGTTAACCTTGCAAGGGGTTGAGGCGCAGTACCTTGATGACTGGCCACTACAGCTCTCAGAGCAGTGGTATCTAGATAAAGAGGGCTTGCACATGGTGTATCAATCAGGCGAGCTTTTAGAGGATAATGCTGGTGCTGTCGATTTATTGGTGCCTTATGTACTATTGCAAAAACTGCTCAAACCCAGTTATAGAGTCTATAGCAAATAGACCTCTTAATTATTGATTATGGAGGCATCTATGCCCCGCACCAGCTCAATACTCGAAGATATGCCTAGTTATCCTATGATAGACACGCATACTCATTTTGATGCGCCAACCTTTGATCATGATAGACTCATGCAAGCGAAGATAGCCTATCAGCGCGGGGTGCATCATTTGGTGCTAGTCGGTTATTTGCATACTCATTTTGAGCGCTTATACGCCTGTCAACAAGCGCTATCAGCGACCTTCGTACATGATAAAGCGGATATGCTGGACAATAAAGAGCAAGTACCCAAAGCGCATATTGCCCTCGGTCTGCATCCTTTTTATATTGATCAGCACACTGAGGCGCACCTGAGTGATATGGCGCACCGTTTAAACGCTAAGCGCCCATTGGCTATCGGCGAGATAGGACTTGATACTTACACCGATGCAATGAAAGCACCTGATATGTTTGCCAAACAAAAGCAATTTTTTAAGGCGCAGTTAGATATGGCAGTTACTCATCAGCTGCCCGTGATGCTACACATTCGTAAAGCGCACGCTGACACTTTGGCTATTTTAAAAGCGCATAAATATGACGCGCATACCCTTGGCGGTGTGGCTCATAGCTTTAGTGGCGGTGAGCAAGAGGCCAAAGCCTTTGTCAAATTAGGCTTTAAGCTTGGGGTAACAGGTCAAGTGAGTAACCCTAATGCCAAAAAACTGCGCCGCGCTATTGTGGCGGCGGTTGCAACTTATGGCACTAGCTGCCTAGTGATAGAGACCGACTGCCCAGATATGATGCCTATTATGTGTCAACAGGCGCAAGTGGACCTGCCTGCATCAGGTCAAAGTCCAGATGATGAATGGCAAGGGGTGACTACCCACAACAGAAACGTACCTGCCAATTTGCCTTGGGTACTACTAAGTTTAAGTGAGCTATTGGATGTTACTCCTGAGGTACTAGCGCAGCAGCTATGGCAAAACAGCTGCATGGCGCTAAAAACCTCATGGACTTATCCAACCAACGAGAGTCTTTAATCCTTATGAGTCAAGTAGCAAATAGCCAGTATGAACGCCGATTTAAAGGTACCAAAACGCTCTATGGTAGAGCAGCCGATGTATTTTCGGCAGCTCACGTCTATGTCATCGGCGTCGGCGGCGTCGGGTCATGGGCCGCTGAAGCATTAGCGCGCACGGCTGTAGGTAGCATTACGCTGATCGATTTGGACGTCCTGGTCGCATCGAACGTCAACCGTCAACTGCCCGCTTTAGACAGCACCTTTGGTGTGAGCAAAATAGAGGCGATGGGTCAGCGCATACGCGAGATCAATCCAGAGGCCAATGTACATCTGATCGATGATTTTTTGACTAGTGATAATGTAGAGGCTCTATTGCCAAGTCGCGCGCAGGCAAATCTTGCCGCCAAGCAAGGCCGTCCTATAGTCATCTTAGACTGCGTTGATGATATGAGTGCCAAGCTCGCTATTGTACTGCACTGCCGATTTAACAAGCTTAAGCTCATTTGTGCAGGCGGCGCAGGCGGCAAGATAGATCCGCTACAGATCACGGTTAGTGATTTGCGCGATACTTATCAAGATCCGTTACTGGCCCGTCTACGCAACAAATTACGGCACGAAAAGTGCATTAATAAGGAACTAAAAGAAAAATTCGGTGTCAGATGTGTGTATTCTACAGAGCCGCCAAAAGTGGACAGAAGCGCTCAAGTGGGCGGCTTGCAGTGTGGCGGTTATGGTTCAGCGGTCGTTGTGACTTCAGTGGTGGCAATGATTATGGTAAGTGAGGCGCTGTCAATAATCACTAAGCTGGCACCAAGTACAGAGTAAGATGCGCCCCTAGTGTCTAATGCTTTTGATATCAGTAATAGCAACCTTAGTTATAGTAAGGTTAGTAATAGTGGTAAAACTAAAAAGAGCTATGAGTATTAACAGTGGGCGTCATATCAATATGCATATCGGTACTATTATTCAGTCGTGGAGAGCGTCTTGTCTATATTAAATTATCCCATAGCGATAGATGAAGCAGATCGTATTGACAAGCTGCATAAATATCAGCTACTAAACAATGATTATGATCCCGCTTTTGCGCGTTTGACAGAACTGGTCAAACTGTTCTTTGATGTGCCGATTATCACGATCACTTTTATGGATGAGCGCACGCAATATCTAAGATCGCCTCACGGTATGGAGGGGGCTTGTAGCACTACGCGTGAGGTGGCGATTTGCAACTATACGGTATTATCCAACGACGTCTTTGTGGTGGCAGATTTATCCAAAGATAGCCGCTTTGTAGACAACCCCTTGATCACAGAGCGTCCTCATTTGCGTTTTTATGCTGGCGCGCCTATTTTGTTGTATGAGGATAATAAGGTATACCGCCTAGGCTCTTTGTGTCTTATGGACACTCAGCCCAATCACTTATTTGATGATGAACAAGCTGAGCTGCTGATCAAGTTTGCTGCGATGGCCTCAGATGCGCTGGCGCTACAAGAGAGTCAACGCATTGCCAAACATGCCAACAAAATGAAATCAGATTTTTTGGCCAATATGAGTCATGAAATACGCACGCCGATGAATGGCATCATAGGTATGATCGATATGCTTGGCGAGACTGAGCTGAGTTTTGAGCAAAAAGAGTATTTGAACAATATAAAAGTATCGACTGAGCATCTACTTGCCATTATCAATGGTATTTTAGATTTATCCAAAGTTGAATCTGGCAAGATGGTCATCGACAGCGTACCGATGAATTTATCAACGCTGTGTAACGAGGTAGTCAGCCTATTTGCAGCAAAAGCTCGTTTGCGCGGACTCACTTTGGAGTATCACTATAGCGAATCGCTATCTGCTTATGTACAAGGCGATCCTGTTAGAATCAAGCAGATAGTCGCCAACCTTGTCAACAATGCCATTAAGTTTACGCGCGAAGGCGGGCAGGTCATTATTAATGTTGAACATGCCTCGACTCTCGGTAACGACGACAGTGCAGATGACCGAGTAACAGAGCAAAAGCCTATGACGGTAGGTATCGAAGTTATCGATTCAGGCGTCGGGATCAAACCTGAGTCCTTAGACGCTATATTTGATGCCTACAATCAAGCCGATAGCTCAACCCACCGGTTATACGGTGGTACAGGTTTGGGTCTGTCCGTATGCAAATCTTTGGTTACCTTGATGGGCGGCTATATCGAGGTTGAGAGCGAGGTTGGTGCTGGATCTACTTTTATGGTTATGCTGCCTTTGACGACCATTGACAAAGAGCAGTATGATGATTGGCAGTTGACGCATGATAATGGCGCTCATGCTACCAGCACCCAGCGCACAGGCCATATACTTTTGGTCGAAGATGATAACGTCAACGCTGTCATTGCCAAAAAGGCCTTAAGAGATGGCGGGCATATTGTGACCCATGTCACTGATGGTCAACAAGCGATTGAACATTTTGCGTTATATCCTAAGCGCTATGACATTATTTTGATGGATCATCATATGCCAATTATGGATGGGGTGCAGGCGACCATCAAATTACACGAGCTCTACGAGCCGCAATCGCTACCCCCGATCATAGCGCTGACTGCAAATGCTATGGATGGTGAGCGCAAAAAATACCTGATGGTTGGGATGCAAGACTATTGCACCAAACCCTTTAAAAAAGATCAGTTGAATGCACTGGTGCAGTATTGGCTGATGCACAAGTCCTCAATGGTGGATGAGTACTAATACTAATAAAAAAGCTTAGCCGTCAATTTGAGGGCTAAGCTTTTTACGTGTCAGTTTTTGGTTTGATATGTTGTCGTCAGATTCAGCTTACGCGAGTTTGATAGTCGCCGGTACGGGTGTCTACTCGTACTACTTCACCTTGTTGCACAAATAAAGGCACGCGTACCACAGCGCCAGTCTCAAGCGTGGCTGGTTTGCCGCCGCCGCCTGAGGTGTCACCGCGAACGCCAGGATCGGTCTCTGTAATTTGTAGCTCTACAAAGTTTGGCGGCGTGACACTCAAGGGCACACCATTAAATAAGGTGATCACGCACGAGGCGTTGCTATTATCTTTGAGCCACTTTTGGGCATCACCAATCGCCGTTTTGTCCGCCTGAATTTGCTCAAAGGTCTCTGAATCCATAAAATGCCAAAATTCACCATCATTGTACAGATAGTCCATATCTGTATCGATGACGTCAGCGGCCTCTAGGCTATCGCCTGATTTAAAAGTTTGCTCTAATACCTTGCCGCTGCGTAGATTACGTAGTTTAACGCGGTTAAAAGCCTGACCTTTGCCAGGTTTTACAAACTCGTTTTCCATAATAGAACACGGGTTGCCATCGAGCATGACTTTTAGACCGGCTTTAAACTCATTGGTAGAAAAACTTGCCACAAGAGACTCCTAAGGGTTGTCAGTATTAAAAATTGCCAAATAAAGGGATAGATACTCGTTTAGTCTATATTACATCAGGTTAAGTTTGTATTAGGGTTAGTCTATATTTTGGTAGGGTGCCTATTAACCGCGTATAATATCGGCTTTTAAATATAGATGTTAGGTGCTAGGTGCTGTCATGATAAACCATTTAATCACACAAAAAAACTGGCAAACACAATTATCCGAAGCCATCACCTCAATCGATGAGTTACTAGTGCTGCTAGGTCTTGAATCACTGCGTGAACAAGTCTATACCCCAGAGCATTTCAAAATGCGAGTACCGCGTGCCTTTGTCACAAAAATGAGAGTAGGAGACGCTGATGACCCACTACTTAAACAAGTACTGCCAGATAATCAAGAACAAATAGCTGTGACAGGGTACGTCGCTGATCCGCTCGCTGAAAATGAGCAAAATCCTATCAAAGGTATGCTGCACAAGTATGAATCTAGGGTGCTTTTGACCATTACAGGGGCCTGCGCTATTCATTGCCGCTACTGTTTCCGTCAGCATTTTGATTATAATGCCAATATGCCAACGAGTGCCGTGCAAGAAGAAATCATCACTTATATCAACGAGCATCCTGATATCAGTGAAGTGATACTAAGTGGCGGCGACCCCTTAAGTATTAGTAATCGCCGTCTATTTGCGTGGCTTGATACCCTAGAGTCTATCGAACAATTGACGACTATTCGTCTGCATACTCGTTTACCGCTCGTCATTCCTGAACGACTCGACAATGAGCTACTAGAGAGACTCGCGCAAAGCCGCTGCCATATCGTTATGGTCATTCATTGCAATCATGCTAATGAGATTGATGAGCATACCTCAACGTACTTAAAGCGCGCACGCGCAGCTAATATTATGCTGTTAAATCAAACAGTTCTACTGGCTGGAATTAATGATGATGTGGATACTCAGGTAGATTTAAGTTTACGATTATTTGCCGCAGGGGTACTGCCTTATTACTTACATATGCTAGATAAAGTGAAAGGAGCTGCCCACTTTGATGCCGACGAACGGTCGAATATTGAGCTTTACTGGTTAATGCTAGCAAAACTACCTGGATACTTAATGCCCAAGCTGGTTCGCGAGTTGCCGAACAGACCTTTTAAGGTGCCCGTTGACATTTACAAGATTAACTAAAGTTGGCACCATAGTATGTTTAAATTGTAAAACAGTACTCGCCGCTCTGCGCAGGGATTACTTCGTTATGAAGGCTACATTTTTAGTGATCAAGAACGCCTTATACAATTTATCAATAGAGAAATACTTTCGATATATCAATTCGTATTCGTGTATAGTTCCATTATATTCTATTAATTAATTATACAATTTTACATATTGACCACGTATAACGTTATTCTAGTATTTCTACTAAGGAGTTTTTGTGGCCACTTTGTCAGCTTTTCAGAAATACTTATCGACTAAGAACTTACTACCCCAATCATCACGTCAGTATGTGCATGGTCAAGAACAGCAACTGCGTGAATGGACCTTCCATTTATCTTCACAATCTCAAAATGAGCAAGCGCATCAATTAGAAGAGGTACTCGCTGATCTAGCGGCTTCTGATTTAGAAGACGATGAGCGTCTTAAATTGGTCGCTATCGTAATGAGCGCTACTAATAAGCTAATTGTTGATCTGCGCAAATATTATATCTATGAAACAGGGGCTCTCAAAGCGCACCAAATGAGATATGTCTCTCAAGTTGAGTCGCTGTATTATGCAGCCATACTAGTATATGACGGTATCATACAGCGCTACCTAGAGCGTGATAGTCAAGCGATTATCAGACCTAAGAATGGCTGGATACGCTATTTCACACATACTAAAGCCCCTACAATCTCGCCTCTATCTATAGCGATCTATGAATCACTGAGCCTTTATCAAAAACTATTGGCACAAAAGGCGATTTGCTATCAGTACCTGCCTTCTAACATTTGGCTGGGTATCAATCAGCTGTATTATATTGCTGATCAGTACAATCTAGCTCATGTTGATCTAAGCAGCGAGGTTGTTATCCGTCATGCTGATACCATTCATAAACTATATGTACAGATATGTTTGCACAGCTTATTAAATGTACGCTCTTTGGCGCGCGCTGATATTTTATTGCTACAACGCTTATTACCTGAGTGGGCCAGTCACATCGATGCGACGACTAATCCTGAGACCAACACTCGAGTATTTGTCGATTTGCACAGCGATTATCCACCAACTTATTTTACGGGGCACTCTAGGATTAATCCTTATAAAAAAGAGTACGATTGCGTGTTTATTGAGCTTGCGCCGCTGGCAAGTTATCTACAGGCGCGCCGTCCTGCTTTAGCCGCTGACGGAAGTGAGATGGCTATTCAGTTTTTGATGGGCAAAATATGGTCGATGCTCTCATATCGCTCGTATCGCTATATTCAGCAGCAGCAGAGCTCTATTAGTAAACCCAATACCAAGCAGCGCGCTACTATTACTACAGGTTTTAATAACATTCATTACCAAGCGGCTGGCGAAAAAAGCTTGATGAGCTTGATTGCGCTACAAAAGATTCCACTTGAGTGGCGACCTCGTTATGATACGCAGCCGGTAGAAGCGAGCTATAAGCGCAGCATAGCTGCTGACGTTTTTTCTACTACCGATTCGGCCTCACCCTTTAGAACCTTGCACTTACTACCAGATCTAGCTGATTTTTCCAGTCAGCCCTCAGATGAGTCTTGGCTCAACATAGAAGACGCCATCAAACCTGAGGCTACGAGTTTTTCTAATGCGATTTATGGCGGCGTTAATAGTACAGCGCCGCCATCTCTCAAGCTTATGAATCTCTTTTTGGTCTGCTCATCCGACAAAAAAGGCGATCATACCGATCGCGCTATAGGCGTGGTACGCTGGGTGAACATCGAGCAGCAAAACCAACAAGGTGGTAGTCTATCTGGCACGAACGAAGAGATAGAGTGGCAGATACTCGGCCACAAGTTTAGTGCTTGTGCGTTACGCTTAATCGATAGGGGCGCGCGTAACCAGCACCTTATCCCAGCGATAATCATCGGTAGTGACGCCAAGCTTCAGACTAAATTTAGCTTGCTTATGCCAACGCACAATTGGAGGGTCAATGATAGAGTTATGATCTGTATTAATGACAAGCAGCAATCTTTGCGTCTGCAACGCAAACTATTAACCACTGAAGAGTTTAGTCAGTTTGAGGCCGTTTATATCTAAATGGTATGGCCCCCTTAATAGTTAGTCTTAGTAGAGTGTTAGAGGTGTCAGTCAAATTTTATTATGATGTCAAGCCAAGTGGTCGCTGACTAAATTATTGCTTAAATCTACAGATGCTTGTACTCTAGTTTTATGTTTTAAGACATCATAAAAGGCTATTTATGCGTACCCCATCTGTTTTGAACCTATTATTTATCGATGATGATCAACTATATGCTGAGCATGTAGTGCAGCGTTTGAGCGCCTATTACGATGAGATCAATTTAGGGTTTTTGGACGATAAAGAAGAGCTGCTAAAGTCCTTGCGTCAGCAGTGGGATGTCTTGGTATTTGGCAAAGCTTATGACATGAGCTTCACTGATGTTGTCGGTATTATTCAAGAGCGTAGTATCGATCTACCCACAATAGCATTACTCGGTAAAAGTGACTCTACTGCTCCTACCAAAGATAGCCAAGAGCTACCGACAGTTATTAATAGTACGATGGTAAAATCCTTGTACACGGATAATGATAGCTGCATCGTAATGGCAATATGTTTGCAGCACGATAGTTTGCGCAGTCGCCGTCAACTCAAAACCCTGCGCCATGTCCTATCAGAGGCCGAGCAGCGCGCCAATATCTTGATCAAAAATTCCAAAAGCGCTGTCGCTTATTTAGATCAAGGCATACATATTTTTGCCAATGAGCCTTATCTAAAGTTGTTTGGCTTTAATGCTATGGACGATATCATTGGTGTTCCGGTCATCGATCTTATTGCAGGCACTGATAACGTCAAAGGCTTTAAGCAGTTTTTAAAACAGTTTGATAAAGGTAATCGCTCGCAAGTTGAGTTTAACTTTGACAGCTTACGTGTCGATGGCACAACCTTTAAAGCAAAATTGCAACTGGCAACTGCAACGCTAGATGCCGAACCTGTCACTCAAATTATCATTCAACAAAACAGTCACAATAGCGCTGAGATAGCCAAACGTTTGGCTATGGCAGAACGTAAAGATAGCTTGACGGGGCTGAATAATCGCCGCGGTTTTGAAGAGCAGCTCGACTCGGTACGTAAGCTGGCCATACAGAACAAGTCAACAGCAGGACTGCTGTATATTCAACTTGATAATATAGGTAAAATCAGAAGCAGTTTGGGGCTACAAGGCGTCGATGTAACCGTCCAGCAGGTGGCAGGTGCTTTGAGTAAACTTGCGCCGCAAGACTATATTAGCCGCTTTAGTGACACCTCATTTGCCCTATTAACAACTGATACCTCCACTCAAAAGCTAAGTGCCCTTGCTGAGCGTATTGGGGCACATATTAGTGAGATGCTAATCGAGGTGGACAACCATACGACGCATACTACCGTGAGCATAGGGGCTGTCAAGATTGAGCAAGGGGCTGCCCAGCCGCAAGTACTGCTAGAGCGCGCGATAGATGCGATCACGCACATTATGATAAAAACCACCAATCAAGGTAATACCTATCATCTGTACGATCCAAGTGAGCATGCCAACAGCGATGATAGTGCGCTAGCTGAAGCACTCGTTGACGCTATCGCTAACAACCGCTTTGAGCTCCTGTTTCAGCCAATCTATGATATCAATTATGATCGCAGTGACTTTTTTGAGGTGTATCTGCGCTTGCCGTTACTCGATGCTGACAATACGATATTGAGCCCCGATCAGTTTATGAGTGTTGCCAAAACTCATGGACTACGTGAAAAAATAGATCGCTGGGTACTGATCAATGCCTGTAAAAAAATCAGCACCGTGCGCAAAACGCATCCCCAAGCACGTCTGCTTGTGCAGCTCACTAGCGCCTCACTGATTGACAAAAAGCTGCCTAATGTCGCAAGTCAATTGATCAATGCAGTCGGTGGCAAAGCTGGCGTATTAACTCTGCAATTTAATGAAAAAGACGTTGTTGACCACCTTATTATTGCCAAGTCACAATTTGCAGCGCTGAGTCAGGCCAGCTGTGATGTCGGTATGCACAACTTTGGCTCTTCTGCTAAGTCTTTAGAAGTGGTCAAAATGGTTGAGCCTGACATGATACGTCTGGCACATAACTATGTACAAGATATCGATAAGACGGAAAACTTTGAGACTCTCAAAGTTTTGGTAGATAGTACCAATCAGCTCAATGTCGAAGTCTTGATGCCTTATATCGAGGACGCAGCGACAATGTCAGTGGCTTGGAGTGTGGGCGCGCGCTATCTACAAGGCTATTATCTACAAGAACCCAAAGAAACTATCGAGATGACGAGTCCGTCATAATAATATGCTTTGCTCGCTCTTTTGTGACCATATTCTAAAAGCGTTTACCATTTGCATCGGTGGACGCTTATTGTTTTAAGTATAACTCGTAGTTTTAGGTATAATATATCAGACCCGTAAATCTGCTGGGTCAATCCCCTTTATTTTGTTTGCCAATCAAAGACGATAAAAATGCCTTTTGTTATACGCGCAATGAGCGCGGCTACGCTTGCCCTATTATTCCTCATCGGTTGTCAGCCTGCGCCGCCTGCAGATTCGCGCGCGCCTGTGACTTTGCCACTGTATACTCAAGGGGACGCGGTTGCAGGCGCACTGATATATAAAGAGGCTTGTGCCCAGTGTCATCAGCTCACGCCAGGTCTTAACAAAAAAGGCCCGCAGCTTATGAATGTTTATGGCGCAAAAGCGGCAATGCTAGCTGATTATGACTATAGCGAAGCTTTGAGAAAATCAGATTGGGTATGGGATGCGGACACTTTAGATCCTTATATCGCTGATGCTGAAAAAGCAATGCCTGGCTCCAAAATGCTAGCCGATCCAATGCCAGACAGTAAAGAGCGCGCGGATGTGATCGCTTATGTGTCGACGCTGCGTGCCAGTGCGACTGATGCCGATGCAACTGAAGCGGTAGATACTGATAATGTTGAGCAGTCAGATGATGACGGGGTCGACGTGCTAGAGGGCGCGCAGCATAAACCTGCCGCAGATTTTGGATAGCTTGTATACATGGTCCAGTTATTGCTACAGAATTAAATAAGTGTATGATAAAAATATAGGACACTTGTTTTATTATGATAGCTAAAGTGCTATAAAAATATCCTTATAACAAAGCTGATTACCTCTTATGTCTCAAAGCCATGCTCGTCACCTGTCTGCTCCTGCTCACTTGACTACTTTTGATACAGCTACTGATAGCATCAATAAAATTACGCCTGACTATGCTGGTAATCAGCAGCGTATCGCACGCCTGCTCGCGCAGCTTAATCAAGTAGTACTGGACAAGCCGCAAGTGGTTAAGCTTGCGCTTAGCTGCGTGCTGGCAGGTGGTCATTTGCTGCTGCAAGATCTGCCCGGTATGGGCAAGACGACCCTCGCTCAGGGACTTGCGCAACTGCTCGGTTTGAGCTTTAGCCGCGTGCAGTTTACCAATGATATGCTGCCTGCCGATATTTTGGGTATGAGTATTTATGATCAAAGTAAACTCAGCTTTGAGTTTCGCGCGGGTCCTATCTTTACCCAGTTGCTACTCGCTGATGAGATCAACCGCTCTAGTCCCAAGACGCAAAGCGCGCTACTTGAGGCGATGGAGGAGCGCCAAGTCACCCAGGATGGTCAAACTTATACTTTGCCCAAGCCGTTTTTTGTGATTGCTACGCAAAACCCATTACAACAAGCGGGCGTCTATCCGCTACCAGAGTCACAGCTGGATCGCTTTTTGATGTGCTTATCTTTGGGCTATCCTTCACCTGCAGCAGAGCGTGCATTACTGCAAGGTCAAGATCGCCGCGCGCTGCTTAATAGCTTAGCCGCCGTATTGGATACCGAAGCGGTGCTACTGGCCATCGAGGGCGTAGAGCAAGTGTTTGTCGCAGATGTGGTACTCGATTATTTGCAGCGACTGGTCGCCAAAACCCGTAGCAGTCAAGACTATCATGGTCTGTCGCCGCGCGGCGTGTTGTCCCTTAAACGCGCCGCCCAAGCGTATGCTTATGTGTCTGGTCATAGCGAGACCACGCCTGAGGATATTCAAGCGGTATTTGCCGCAGTCACCGATCATAGGCTCGGCCAGCGCTTTATCCCAGCGCATATCATCAGCGGACAAGCGCCGCAAACTATGGCTGAGCGTATTATGGCGGCAGTGCCAGTCATCGTTTAACATGTTTACTTTTAGATAAAGGTGGTTATGAGTCTTTTGCCGCGCGCCTTAACTTCACCAATCAAAACCGCATCCACCCGCTGGTTTGCTAAGCGCGCGCCAAGAAGTGATAACGCCACTCTTAATCTGCGTAATGTCTACATCTTTTTTAGTCGTGAAGGGATGCTGTTTGCGGTGCTACTGCTCATCACCTTTATCGCCGGTATCAACTACGGCAACAATTTGGTGCTGGGGTTGTGTTTTTACTTGATTAGCGTCTGGCTCATCAGCTTTCATGTGACCTTTGCTCATATATCAGGATTGCAGATACGCTTGCTTGACGTCACGACGGCCGAGGTAGGCGCGCCTATATGGGTCACTTTGCAACTGCGTAGCGAGAGCCGCCAGCCTAGACGCCAACTGGCCTTTGAGTTTGAGCAAAAGCGCGCCGCAACAAAAGCGTCGCAACCAGCAGAGCCATTGCTTATCGCTAGAGTAGACGGTGAGCAAACCATACGCCTACCTATTTATACCGATACTCGTGGTCAGCTTGAGCTGCCAAGGCTTGTGATCAAGACCACTTATCCATTGGGTATTATGCGCGCATGGTCCTACGTCTATTTTGCGCGTCGTGCTTGGGTGTACCCCAAGCCGCAAGCCTTTGACTGGCAAGCAAAGTATCTAGCAGTTAGCCAAGAGGATGTGCAAGCAGGCGGGCAATACGTGCAAGGACAAGATGACTTTGATCGCCTAGATACTTATATCGCAGGTGAGTCGCTAGCACGGGTCTCTTGGGGTCATGTGGCGCGTGGGCAGGGCATGTTTACCAAGCATTTTGCTGATCCTATCGGCGCTGAGCAAACGCTAGATTACGCCGATATGCCAGCGGCCAACCATGAGCAAAAACTGGCGCAACTGGCCTATGGTGCGCTGACTTTAGGCCAGCTTGGCGTACCGTTTGAGATGCAACTGCCTAATGAGAGGTCTAATGATACTAATCAGCAAACGGGCACTGGAGCAGGCAACGCTTTTGCACAAGCGTGCTTGCTTCGGTTGGCAAAAGCGCCATGACTAATATCATTATCAATAAGTCATTGGCTCAGCAAAATGGCTCAAGTAAAAGCGCGAGCTTTGAGCAATTGGCATTGGGTCAAAGGCATAATCAAGCTGTTAAAAGTGACAAGCCAAATATAAACAATAAATGGCATCATAAAATCCTCGCGCAACCGTCCTACTATTGGGTGCTTATTACCCAAATATTTGTCATTTTGCCGCATGCCGCACATCTACCGCTGTGGCTTGTCGGTTTTGCTGCCGTAAGTATCATCGCTCAATTACCGCGCGTCAAAGCCAAATTTAGTAGCACTCGTTATTTTAAGCGCCTCTATCAAGGGGTGCAAATGCTCGGCTTCTTATTAGGGCTGGTAGGATTGTGGCTAACTTATAATACCGCCTTTGGTCTCGATATGGGCGTGGCATTTTTGGTGCTGTGTTTGGTCAGTAAACTGTGGGAGCTGTACAAGCGCCGTGATGCTTATGTAGTGCTCAATTTATCGCTATTTGTGTTGGCGGCGCTGTTTTTGATGGATCAAGGGCTGCTGACAACCCTACAAGTCATCTTAGGCACTCTTGCTGTCTTATTAGCGTTTATTGCGCTAAACGACGACGGTAATCAGCGCGGTGATGGTCGTATGCGTACCCTTGGCGTGTTAGGCATTGGCGCGCTGCCGCTGCTGGTGGTGCTGTTTTTATTCTTCCCCCGTCTGCCGCCGCTGTGGTCGGTACAGCTCTCAGGACAACAAGCGACGACGGGTGTCTCTGACAGTATGTCGCCGGGCGACTTTGCCAATCTAAGTCAATCAACGGCGCTGGCATTTCGCGTCGAATTTAAAGAAAGACGTCCGCCGCAAGAAGATCTGTACTGGCGCGGCCTTGTGTTTAGTGATTTTGATGGGATTACTTGGCGACCCAATCAAAGCCGTCAACAGTGGCAATGGGAGTCTGCTCGGCAGATGCCGCCATGGCTCATCAATGCCTTCGCTACTGCTGCTGATGCGACCAAATTAGCCCCTGTTACTTATGAGATCATCCTAGAGCCCACCCAGCAGCGCTGGTTATTTGGTCTCGATTATCCTTTTACTCAGCAGCAAAACACATCGGTCACCTCTGATTTTACGTTACTCAAAGACGAGCCTGTGACTCAGCAGCTACGTTATGATGTGCTGCGTTATGCGCCGATGCGTATCGATCCTGTGTTGAATGATAACGATAGACGTATCAACCTTGCACTACCAAGCGATGGCAATCCCAAATCACGTGCGCTTGCCCAGCAGCTATTTGCCCAAGCTGGCTCAGACCCAGTGCGCTATATGAGTGCTATTGAGCGCTGGATCAATCAAACTGAGTTTCGCTATACGCTTGCGCCGCCGCGCCTGAATCAAAACCGTATTGATGGATTCTTATTTGATACCAAAGCTGGATTTTGTGAGCACTATTCTTCAAGCTTTACCTTTATGCTGCGCGCCGCGGGTATCCCCGCTAGAGTAGTGGCAGGCTATCAGGGCGGTGCGCCGAGTCGCAGCGGCAATGTCTGGGAGGTGCGGCAAATGGATGCTCACGCTTGGACGGAGGTGTGGCTGGCAGGACAAGGTTGGGTGCGCGTCGATCCGACGGCTTTTGTTGCTCCTGAGCGCGTCGAACAAGGTATGGATGCGCTGACACAGTCCCGAGGCGCGGCGATGTTCGGAGACGGCGCGGGCGCTCAGCTGAGCTATCAGCAGTATCAAATGCTTCAATCCCTACGGCGCTTATCCGATCAAGCAAGCTACTACTGGCAAAAGGACATCGTCGGCTACGATCAGGATAGTCAAGCCAGCTCACTGCTCAAATGGTTCAACATTACTTCTGTCATGCAACAAGTGATGTGGATGGCAGCAATTGCTATCTCAATTATGAGTATTATCATATTTATGATTTGGCAGCGTAGGCGTAAACACTGGCATCCTGCCGATCAGCCGCTCATTAAGTTATCTCAGCGTTTATCTAAAAGCGATAAAGCGTTTGCTCGCGATGACAATGAAGGGCAACTGGCGTGGCTTGAGCGCCTTGCAAACCATAAAGACAACTCTGGTAATAATAAAAAGCTCCCTGTAGATTTAACCCAGATCATGCAAAATTATCGACAACTGCGCTATGGACGTATAAGTACGCTGGCAATTAAAGACGATAGGTATAAACAGGCGTTAAGGGCGTTTAAAAAGCAGGTAAAAACGCTTTTTTAATAAATTTATATTGCACATATATTTATTTGCCAAAGGTAGATTTAATAATGTTATTAGCTACCTCCGTACCTTATTAAACCCCATCCAATTCTCAACATCATCTGTCATCTATCAAATCATAAACCTAATACCTCTTTATATAGATTCCCTGAGCTAATTATATTCATAATTATGAATATATAGTTTGTCTTAAACAATATAGTAGGTTGTTTTTATTATTTCCGAACAATAATAACAGGTATCAGGTTTATCACATTTTTAAAAATATCATCACATCATCAAGTCATATAAGTCGGCAAGCACTTGTACTCTCAGTGTTTTGGACTCTTTACTATGGCTGTCTTGAATCCCTAAACCCTAAAAATATATTTTTAATTATATGTGTAAATTTGAATACATTAATTTTCATAGAAGTTTATATTTATTAAAACGAATTTATATATTAAACAAAATGGATTTATATTGATTATTTCAACGTCTGTTTAGATGTACTAAAATATAGTTGTTTTTGGTTTACTTAGCGTAATTAAAAAGATAATAAAAGCTTACAACTAATAAATAATTGAATATAAGTGTTGCTAATTTGTTAATATCTAATAAAATCATTAATATCTTATTAATTATTCGCAGCCTTATGTTTCTAAACAAAATGTTTTTTTAGCAAAAGCATTATTTTTTGTTTCGAGATTAATGGCTATAGACCTATATCGTCTCTATGGATTTCAAGGAAGAAGCGCTATGAATCGCAATTTTAAAGTTGTTTGGAACCGCTCATTAGGCTGTTTTACCGCTGTCGCTGAATATGCTAAAAGTCGTGGCAAGTCCTCAAGTACAATAGTGACATCGGGCGCAAGTGTTTCAGCAACTGGAGGTGCACCGCTATTACGCCTAAGCGCCTTGTATATAGGACTGGCTGCTGCTGGATTTAATATGCAAGCAGTAGCAGGCTATGAAGCGGGTGGTGGGTCGACTTTTTTAAACTGTACAAGAGGTGCTAATGGTGCTGGTGCTGAAGCGCGTGCGATAGCTATTGGAAATGAGGGTAATAATGCTTGTGCCTCAGCTACAGAGTCAATTGCAGTAGGCGCAAATGTTGAAGCAGCAGGTTTGCAATCGACTGTTATCGGTAATGATGTTGTTGCGAGTGATACTGCTGCACAAGCGGTTATCATTGGTTCAAATTTCTTTACTAATCCTGGTATATCTACTGGTGCAGGTGGGGTTGCTATTGGTAGTGGCTTATCTTCAAATTTAGATAGCCCAATTGCCAATGGAATTGGTTCTGTTGCTATCGGTTCAAGTGGAAATGCCACTACCAATGGCTTAAACGGTGCTATCGCTTCAGGAAACCATGCCTTAGCTCTCATGTCTGGTGCAGAGGCATCAGGTGTAAACTCTGTTGCTATTGGTGCAGGTTCTAAGGCTTCTGCCGCCAATGCTTATGCCCTTGGTGAAAGCGCTAATGCAGCAGCTCAAAACACCGTTGCACTTGGTGCGGACACTAGTAGTAATACACAATATGGGGTCAGCATCGGTCGTGCTGCAAGCTCAACAGGCCAATCCTCTGTTGCTATAGGCGGTGGCACAGCTGGTGGCGGCGCTGCTCAAACTAGTGGTCAGGGAGCTATCGCCATTGGTAGTGGCGGCAGCAACGCTGACGGTGCAAAAGCTACTAACATTCGTGCTATTGCCATTGGTCAAGGAGCTGTAGCCGATCAAAATTCTAGTATTAGTATCGGTGCCACTGCCAATGCAAGCATTGCTAACTCTGTTGCTTTGGGCGCAGGCTCAACAACAACTGCACCAGCGGGCGCTTCATTCTTGACTAATGTCGCCGCAGTACCTGCAAATGGTGTGGTGTCTGTTGGCACTGCTACAGCGACCAGACGTATTCAGAATGTCGCAGGCGGCTCGGCTGCGACTGATGCGGTAAACGTGGCTCAACTAACAGAACAAAACACGAGAACTAATAAACAAGGTGTCGATACTGCAGCTGCGCTTGGTGGTGGATCTACTTATACTGCAAATACTGGCGCGGTTAGCTTACCAACCTACAGTATAGGCGGTGCAAGCTTTAACAGTGTTGGTACTGCACTTGGAAATTTAGATGGTCGCACGACAACGAACACAGGTAATATCACTAATTTACAAAATCAGACGTTTAGACTACGTGCAAATGCTGATACGTCAACTGCGGTAGCCGCAAGCGATACGGTCACTTTCCTTGATGGCAATAATGTCAATATTACGCGCACAGGCAATAACGTCACTATCGGTACTTCAGCAACCCCAACCTTTACTAGCGTGACTACAGGTAACAGCTTACTGAACAATGCAGGTTTAACGATTACTGGTGGTCCAAGTGTCACAGCTGCGGGTATCAATGCAGCAGGCAACAAGATTACTAATGTTACTGCAGGTACAGCGAATACAGATGCTGCTAACGTTGCTCAAGTCACTGCAGCTAGAACCATTGTAGCAGCAGGGAACAACGTCGCTAGTGTAGTGAAGACAACAAGCGTGGCAACAGGACAAGATACTTATACTGTTAATGCTAATGGGTCTAAAGTCACAGCAGGCTCTGGTGCAGTTACTATCACTGAGACCGCAATTGCTAACAATGTTACTCAATCTGCAGTCGATCTAAGCGCAGATAGTAAAGCAAGCTTAGTTAGAGCAGATAATTCAGTTCAGTATGACAATGCTGGTAAAACTAGCGTGACTTTAGGCGGTGGTGCAGATGGTACCACACTGACCAATCTCAAAGCGGGCGTCAATGCCAAAGATGCGGTAAACGTCACTCAGCTAAATACAGTGAGCACTACTGCTAATAGAGGTATCAATGTTACAACGGCTCAAACGGGCACTGGTACGGTTACTGGCACCTCAGTGGCTCAAGTGGCCACTGGAGAGACGGCAACATTCACCGCAGGAAATAATATTGCAATCACTCAGGCAGGCAAAGAAGTACAAATTGCTGTCAGCGCAACGCCAACCTTTACTAGCGTGACTACAGGTAACAGTGTTCTTAATAATACTGGTCTAACCATTACAGGCGGTACTAACGGCACTGTTGCACTTACCAACACCGGTCTTGATAACGGCAACAACACCATCACCAACGTAGCAGATGGTACAACCAACACTGACGCTGTGAACCTAGGTCAACTAAACGCCGCCGCCAATACTACAACCAACACCGCACCCGTAGTCTATACCCAAGCGGACGGCACCCAAGTGTATAGACAAGCCAATGGTGACTTCAACACCGCAGTAGATGGTACAGGTACAGCAGTTGCGCCTGCGAACATCATCACAAGCATTCGTAGTGCAGATGGCAGCACCACCACAGCGACCAGATTGAGCAACGTTGCCCCAGGCACCATAGGTACAGGTAGCACTGATGCTGTGAATGGTAGTCAGCTTAATACGACGAATACAAGAGTGGCGAACAACACCACCGCTTTAGGTGGTAGCTATGATGCGACAACAGGAGACTACACAGCGCCTGAGTATAACGTTGTAGCTAACCCATCAAGCGCGACGACCACATCATTTAACACCGTTAAAGGTGCGGTAGAACAGCTTAGTGGCGCTATCCAAACCCCACTTACCTTTACCGGTAATACAGGCAGCACCGATCGCAAACTGGGTGAGACTCTAGCAATAACAGGTAATGGCAACCTAAGCACTGTCAGTTCAGCGAGTGGCGTTGCCATCAGTCTAAGTGACACCCCAACCTTTACTAGCGTGACGACAGGAAATACTGTTGTCAATACAAATGGCGTGACGATCACGAACGGTGCTAATACCACTACACTGAGTACAAACGGTACCACTGTCTTTGATGGTAATAACACGACTAACTATGGTGCAAATGGATTCAACATAGCAGGCGGTCCAAGTGCAACGGTCAATGGTATTGATGCTGGTGGTAGTGTTATTAGACGTGTAGCTGATGGCAATTTAGGTCTCAATAGCAATCAAGCTGTAAACGGTAGTCAACTATTCAAGATTGCAGACTCTACTGCTAATAACTTTGGCGGTGGCTCATCTGTTAGACCTAACGGTACTATAAGTGCACCAAGATATGTTCTGGATGACGGTACTAACCAAGGACAGACGACTACAGTCCGTAATGTCGGTGACGCGCTTGGCAATCTTGACACCCGCACCACCACCAACACCGGTGACATCGCTAACATTCAAGAGCAGGC